>CAZZEE010000050.1:0-8174 GCA_964652695.1 uncultured Cytophagales bacterium | reverse complement strand
ATTATTATACAAAAGATCAAAAAGATTTGAGAAATGTCTGAAGAAACTGACAGCTACTAAAAAATAAGAGTGATTCCCTAATATTTTTCTTACCTATTGACCAAGGTTAGTTTCAGCCGATGGGTAAATTTTGGTTTAATAAAAATGTGTGAATAACCAGCAAAGAAGCTATCTTCACCATCTAAGTAAAGTAGCTATACAACAATCTATGAAAATAATAGAATCTCACCTACCTAGCCAAGGTGTCACGAAACCCTTGGAAGCGATGATGTTTAATAACCACGAAAGCATTATTTATCATTATGATGAAAATACAGGGCTCAAAGCTATTGTAGCCATTCACAATACTGTCCTTGGACCTGCCTTAGGAGGCGTGCGTATGTGGAATTATGCCAACGAAGAAGATGCGCTGATAGATGTACTCCGATTATCTAGGGGTATGACTTACAAATCTGCCGTAGCTGGACTAGACTTAGGGGGAGGCAAGGCCGTCCTCATCGGTGAGCCTAATCAGCTCAAAAACGAGGCTTACTTGCGAAAATATGGGCAATTTGTAGAAAGTCTACAAGGTATTTACACTACTGCTCCCGATATGAATACCAACATCGATGATATGGTGCATATTGCTAAAGAAACAAAGTATGTAGTAGGACTTCCTGCCACCCACAAGGGCAGTGGCGATACCTCGATCTTAACAGCTTATGGTACCTATATGAGCATCAAGGCTGCTGCTAAACAAGTATATGGGAACGATAGCTTAGCAGGTAAAAAGATCGGTATACAAGGACTTGGTAAAGTAGGGGCTCTATTGGTTGAATATCTATCTAAAGAAGGCGCCCAAATGTATGTTACGGATGTGATAGCAGATAGAATGGCAACTATTGCACGAGCTTACAAAGTACAGGTGATCCAAGATCCGGAAGCATTCTATGACCTAGACATGGATATCTATGCCCCCTGCGCTTTAGGAGCAACAATCAATGACCAAACTATATCTCGTTTGAAGTGCAAGGCTATTGTTGGGGCTGCTAATAATCAGCTAGCGGATGAGCATAAGCATGGTCGTATGTTATTGGAAAAAGGCATTGTCTATGCACCTGACTTTCTAGTCAATGCAGGAGGCGTCATCAATGTGCATACAGAGTATTATGGTGGCTACAATGAAGCACTGGCATACCAGCAAGTAGAGAATATTTATGCTACTTGTCTAGAAATATTGCAAATTTCTGCTCAAACCAATCAACCTTCCCAAGAGGTAGCTATGCAGCTAGCAGAGCAGCGAATACAGGCTATTAAAAATGCTAGGTTGCTGTAAGTTTATAGAAACAAGGTAATTAAAAGTTTGGAGGGGAAACTCTCCAGGCCATACAGGGAAAATCTTCATATGAACGAACGCAATGTCATACCCACGTAAGCGGGCATTCCGTGAACGACGTGTTAGTATACCTTATTAAGTTTTACTTATAAGCAAGGTTAGTTTCTGAGGGCATTATAATACTCGTATATAAAATTCTATTTTTCTGGATCCCTGCCTCCGCAGGCATGACATGGTAGTAGTATATAGGGCAACCCACCCTTCCATTCTAATAAAGTTGTCTTAAAAATTAACATACATACAAGGTAATCCTGTTGTGATAGATAAATCCCCCATCACTCGTCGTTTTGTCCGCACCAAGGCTGTACAGTACCTGTATGCATTCCACATTAATCAGCAAGCTAACTATCAGAATGAACTGGAAGCAATCAAAACTGCTTTTATACCCGATGTTTTTGCCAAAGAGCCTGTTGACGAGGCACAACTAGAAAACGAGAAAGCCAAAGCATTCGACCTTTTTACAGCTTGGGAGGCAGGAAAAACACCTTACGTGATCCATGCAGCTGGTAAGACGATAGCCCATGAAGTAGCCTCTAAGTTATGGGAAGAATATCAGTCAAGGTTGGCAAAAGAAAGCAACGTGCTCAAGCGTGGTTTCCAAGCAACGCTAGATAAGATACTGGATGCTTACCTGCTTATCTTACAACTGGCCATAGAATGGTTTGTTATCGCACAAAATCAAGCGCAAAAAGGTAAGCAATTAGCTGCTAACATACCGTATCCTGTAGCGTTAGCCCATAATCATATATTGGAGGCTTTATATGCTAACGATGCTTTTCGGGATCTGATGCAGCAACGTCATCTGAGTTGGAATCAACATATGGACGTAGTGGGCAGGTGGTATAATCAGTTTATTAAAGAGGCTCCGCTTTTTAATGATTCATTACCTACGAACACCGAAGATAGAGACTACAAGGTATTGACGACCATCCTACAACAGGTAGTCTTGGAACAGGAGGATATACAACATTTTTTTAGTAATCTAGATTTAGGATGGGAAGAAGATAAACCTATTGTCAAAAAGCTGTTGACTAACGTAAATACAGCCAACTTACCAGCAATAACACACGGCCAAAGGTTATTTGGAGCTAGTTCAGCTGATTTCTACAACGAGCTCATCAGTAATATGTTGGAAAAAGACCGTCATATAGAGGAGACTATGCAGCAATATACGCAAAACTGGTCTATCGAAAGAGTTGTATTATTAGATCGGATTATTATTAAGCTAGCGTTGTGTGAAATGCGTTACCTCCCTGGTACACCTATCAAAGTGATTATCAACGAATATGTAGATTTAGCTAAGCAATATAGTACCTTGAAGAGTGGGGCATTTGTCAATGGAATCTTAGATACTATTGCAAAAACAGTTTAAAGAACCTATATTGAACAATAAAATGGCGGCTATTGTTAACTTAAGATATTTTTGCATGATCATCCCCAACAGTGTAGAATATTGCGCGGCCGTCATCCCAGCCTTCGCTGGAATGACTCAGTAGTGCTATAACATAATGCTTCGGATTCTATAAATCTATCATAAATTAACCATACAAAATATAAACTTATTTTCCTCCTATACCTCTATACCTATGCGAAAAAGACGTACCTCAAGTATCCTTACTTTGTTAGTCATATTAATCTTAGGAGTCTTAGTAGGAATGCTATTTTCACCTACTAGAGGAGCTACTACGAGAAGTTTAATCTTGTATAAACTCAAAAGATTATTCGAAAAAATGAAATTATTATTCTTGCAATTGATAGCCTTACCAAACCAAGTAGAAACCCATAATGATGGAAAGGTGGCTAGTCAAGAAGTTATTAATAAGACGATCCAAAAAGCAAAAAAACTGCTGGAGGAAGCGGAAGAGTTGTCTGACCAGCTGGATGCTAATAACCCTACCATATAATTGCTTAGCTTGCTTTTTTGCTATAAATTAGGAAGCTCGTGTAATATAATTATAGTTAACCTTTTAATATTTTATATATGTCATTGAATTATATGCTTTTAGATGCGGTCGCAGCTGCCACAAATGCTGTCAAGGGTATAGATATAAAAAATCTATTGCTTATAGCCAGCTTCATTTTAGTGTTTTACTTCTTTATGATTCGCCCCCAACAAAAACGTCAAAAAGAACAACGTGGTTTTGTAGACCAGCTTACAAAGGGTGATCAAGTTATCACCATTGGTGGGGTTCATGGGACAATTTATGAGGTAAACGACCAAGTCGTTGTCTTGGAAGTAGATAACAAAGGATCAAAAATTACTTTCTCTAAAAGTGCTATTTCTATAGATGCAACTAAAAAGCAAACGCAACAGAAAAAGTAATTCTCAACTTTTGCCTATGCTAGGCATTGTTTGTGCGAAAGTCTATGCCTTTAGCTAACAAGCAACATATTTCTGTTATCGGTCTATTTACTTGCATAGTGTGGGGGCTCCTAACGTGGGGCTTTATATACCTAGAGACATTCATCGGCTGGCCAGCTTTTTTATCGCATTATCAGATATTCAAGGTTATGTATTTATAAGGACCAAAGGGTTCAAAATTTATGTAGTAGTAGCTGTCCTTTCCTCCTTTTCTTTTGGGGTTATGCATTTTTTCTATGAGCCTACTACCTTACTAGACCAAGCAGCTATTCTACCTAAATTTGCAGGTCATTTTGCATTTGGATTGATACTTAGTGGCATATTTTGGTTTGTTCCCCATTTACGTCTACTCATCTTTCTACATTCACTCTCCAACTTATATGGCATCCTTACCACTGCTGCTGAGCTTACTTGAAAAGCAACTACCAACTTTCCCCCTTTTAGTGGAGATCTCAGAGGATTCTCCTGGAACATGCCTAGAGAACTAGAGATTACTCAACGCACTAATACTTTAGAATAAAAAGCCTAAGGAATAGCATAAGAATTTATTGGGTTCGACAAGAGATTTATTAGACTTCTGGTGAAGCCTAGTATTTTACTTTTTGGGAAGGAAGAGATTTGTGAACAACCGGACGTCATCGCGAGGGAGCAAAGCGACCTTGGCGATCCAAACACAACTGTGCAAACATTGCACCTAATGGAGTGTCGCGAATAATTCCCAATGCCACGAGTGCGAACAAATTTTTGACGCAAACAGGGATCAAAAGACGTAGACTATGCAAGAGGTTTATTGGAAAAGCCAATAATTCAGTACATATTTACCCGCCAATCTAGCATGACCAACAAACGCCGAATAAGCTCCATATGCCTACAAAGTCCTATACTTCTTACGATGCAGTGATAAGTACCTGCCAATCCATCTTCGAAAAGAAAACCAAAGACTATGGTACAGCTTGGCGGATTTTGCGCTTGCCTTCCATCACGGACCAGATCATGATCAAGGCGCAAAGGATTAGAACCATCCAAGAAAAAGGGACCCAACAAGTAGCAGAAAACATAGACGCAGAGCTACTCGGTATTATCAACTATAGTATCATCGCACTGATACAGCTGGCACTGCCAATAGGAGCCCCTTTAGAGATTACTTATCAAGAACTAGCCCCCTTATATGAAGAAGTGATACGTACTACCAAGGCACTACACTATGCAAAAAACCATGATTATGGAGAAGCTTGGCGAGATATGCGCCTCAGCTCTATTGTTGATATTATCTTGATGAAGTTATTGCGCATCAAACGCATAGAAGATAATCAAGGAAACACCTTGATTTCAGAAGGAGTGGCTCCCAATTACCAAGACATCATCAACTATGCGGTCTTTTCACTACTGAAGCTATAAGCTATGTTAAAAAAATACTTTCCTACCACCCAGCATTTTGTAGTGCTATCGATTGGCCTATTCTTCATGTTCTCTGGACTCATCAAGCTCAACGACCCTATCGGGTTTGCTTTAAAGATAGAAGCCTATCTACGTGCCTTTGCCAGTGATATACACAACTTATTCTTACAATTTCTTCCCTATACTTTGCCCATTGCTATTGCTGTATGCATGCTAGAAGTACTATTGGGTTTAGCGCTTGTAGGTAGGTTTCGGACAAGGCTGGTAGTGTTGGCTTTGATAGGGCTGACGATATTCTTTACCCTGCTGACAGGGTACACCGTATGGTTTAAGCGCATCGACAGCTGTGGATGCCTGAGCGAAGCAATACCACTTACACCGTTGCAGTCGTTTCTCAAAAACATTTTATTACTCTTCCTTCTTGGCTGGCTGGTGCGAAAGAAGAGCTCCTCGTCCAATGCCACCACCTCCTTCACGCGCATAAGCTTATTCACCTTGATGGCCCTAGGTAGCCTGGGCCTAGGCTTATATGTAGGACGCCATTTACCAATTATCGACTTTGGTCGCTATCGGGTAGGTACTTATATACCTCATCTAACACAGCCCCAAAAGCCTTTGCGCTACCAGTATTGGCTAGAAAAAAATGGGAAAATAACGGTGAGTGAAACCTATCCTGTAGATGAACCTTGCAGGTTAGTCAAAACCGAATTATTAAACCCGCTAGATAGGCCTTTGGTAACTAATTTCACAATCTGGAACGAAGATAGAGAGATTACGCAAGAACTATTACAGGGTAATAAACTGATCTGTATTGTGAAACATCCTCATCGGTTGGCTGCCCAAACCTATGCGATCTTGCAAACCTACCTACAGCAAAGCCCGCAGGCGATAGATATGTTGGTATTGCTTCCATTCCATGAAGCCAAAGAGGCTTTACCCAGCGAAGCAAGGTCAGAGGTAGGTTGGGGAAGTGCCGATTTACTACAATCGATGATTAGGTCGGATGTGGGGTTCATGCTGCTACAGCATGGAACTGTAAAGGGTAAATGGGCTGACACAAGTTTACCTAGCCTTTACAAGGCGTTGCTACAGCTAAGATGAGCATACGTCGGATATTCAGCTGGGCTGCTTGTTTCGTAGCACTATCCGCTGGAGGAATCAGCTGGGCCCTATCAGAAGCACCTCAACCGTCCAGTAAACATACCAGCCTCTCTTTACACGTTCATACCCTTAGCTTTATTAAAAACAATGAGTATTTTGGCCCTTTTGTTGAGGGCCATACGCTAGCTGGGTATCAACTACATCCTTCCTTTAACTATATATCTTCTTCTGGCATAACCACTAAGTTGGGACTGTTCCTACAACGGGATTGGGCGACTACCAAGTTTTTCTCTAGGATCTTCCCTACCTTCACTTTACAATATCAAAAGGGTGTTACTACTTTTTTGATGGGGGCCCTAGAAGGTGTTCATCAACACCGGCTTTTGCGACCTTTGTGTGATGCAGAAAGAGCATTGACTCAAAGTCCAGAAACAGGATTTCGAATCTACCATGTCGGTAAACGCTCCTTCGTAGATCTTTGGCTTCACTGGCTAACCCTATTAGATAAGCCGCATCATATTCCCGAAGAGCTCATGGCAGGCTTTTCTTGTGAGCAATTGTTGGTCGACACAGGTTCATTTACCTTACAGCTACCATTGCAAGTAGTCTTGTATCACCTAGGGGGACAGGGCATCCCAGTGAAAGACTATAGCCTTTGGGCAGGGGCCCTAGGGGGGCGTATGAACTTCCCGATCACTAAAAGTAGCTTCTTCAGAAGCCTGGGGTTAGAAGCATATTATATAGCCAGCCGTTATGTTAAACATCCACATAGACCCTTCCCAATAGGACATGGATTTTATGGACAGGTCCTTTGTCAAACTGCTTGGGTTACCTTGCAAGCGAGCTATTGGAATGCATATGGATTTTCATCGGAGCACCTAGGTCATCCGCTTTATCAGTCTATCCAGCTCACCAATAAGCAAGTAACTCACCCAGAGGCACATCGGCACCTTGCTTTTCTGCATGTAAACTATACCTATAGCTTGACCAAAGAACTAGAATTGGTATTACATATAGATCCTTATTATGATATCAATCACCATTTATGGGAACACGAAGCAGGGCTTTATATCAGCTACCGTCCTTGTTTTGAGGTCATGAATATGGAGGAACCAACTAACAATAACAAAAAATAATAACATAAAGTGAGGTGATTTGTTTGCAGTTCACAGGAGGTTTCTTAACTTACCAACTGTGAGTGAATGAGGTGATTTGGATGGTAAAACCCTTTAAATTTTACAGCTATGAAAAAAGATATGTTCACTTTTTTGATAGGGTTAGCAACAGGAGTTGTCCTAGGCCTATTAGTTAGAGATAAAGATAAAAATAGAGTAAAAGAAGCAGTTTCTGACCAAGTTAATCATCTACGTAGGAAATATGAGGAATTGAGTCGTGAAGGAAAACAACTAGTGAAAGAAGGATTGGAAAAGGTCAAAGGTCAAAATATGGGCATATGAATACCTTATCTAATCTACTGTAGCTAGTAGAGATATGAATAGAGGTTTTGTAAACTGTTTCATCGTTGATAAAGGTGAATTAATAATTCAATAAGTGTAGGGGTGTGATCTATGGTTTTGCTTTCTCCTATAAGGGATTCTTTCTCGGAATCTGGAGAAGTGCATTAAACTATAGACCCATCCCTATTTATATTTATTGGAGGTCACTATTTCGTGGGTATACGTTCACGCTCTATGTTACTAAACAAAAGATCCGCCTTTGGAAAAATGGCGTAAAAAATGAGCAGGTCGCCTTAGGGGAAGAGAACGAGAGCAGTGTGATGGCTTTTGCATGTCATTGCGAGCCCCATAGGGGCGTGGCAATTTAGTTTGTTCGAGTTCGCTTCAATATGTGCATAGGAAGTTCATTTTAGGCATTTTTCCAGGAGCGGAGACTTTTTTGCCTACTTTTTGGGTGGTGACAAAAAGTAGGTCGTCGAAG
>CAZZEE010000049.1:0-8186 GCA_964652695.1 uncultured Cytophagales bacterium | reverse complement strand
ACGCCAATCAAATCCTGTAGAAGTTGCTAAGGCTCCTACCGCAATAGCAGCTAATCCGCCTAACGTCATAGAAATACTAATCAAACCTACTACAGGAAAGATAGCTGGTTCAGGCGTAGCTTCTGTCAAAAACATCTGGGCAGCTGTTACCTCTCCCATAGAAGTCATACCTTGTAAAATGCGGCAAAAAGTAACAATCCAAGCAGCTGCAATACCTACATGTTCATAAGTAGGGGCATTGGCCATGATCAGGCACGTAACAGCCATCAACAACGTTGTGATAACAACCGTAACTTTACGACCATAAACATCGCCTATGTACCCAAATAGCAGCGCGCCAATAGGTCTAAAAATAAAGGAACTACAGAAGGCAAAAGCAGATAATAAAGATTGGGCATGTACATCTCCTATGGGAAAAAATAAGCCATTTAATACAATGGCCATATGGGCATACAAAAACAGGTCAAACCATTCTAAAAAGCTTCCCAAAGACAATAGCTTTACTGCTCGGTACAGCTCTTTTTCTGTTTTTAGGTAATTAAGGATATCCCATATGGTATTTTTGGTATGCTGCATCATATAGTAGGTTATAGTTTTGGTGACCTTAATCTACATAAAAATTTAAATTATTTGCAAGCCGCACAACAAAAATGATGTATAAAAATTATATGCGTTGCCCAGGTGGCATCCGTGCCCTTGTTGGAGCCAGGAATAAACTCGGGCAGAAAGCCCGCTAGGGCTCATCCTGGTACAGGTCTGTGAGGGGGAAGATAACCCCGAAAGGGCTTATGTCTCTCCAGTAAATTTTGCAAGAAGTCTAGGATCTTGACTGATAGAAGATTTTGCGGTATTGTTAACTTAATAGCGTTTTACGGTTTCAAGTACCCCTGTTGTCATCCCAGCTAAGGCTGGGATCCAGGTTTTATAGGGCTTTGGATTGGGCGAATGATTCCAAAAATCTACATAGTTAACACTACCGATTTTGCTTTGTAGACAGCAGCAATATTCTTGGTATTTTATGAAGTTCAATCAACATCCATTACTTTCATTGGATCTTGCATAATTACACCAACACACAACCCATAAACCGTGGATTCCAGCCGGATTTTACCCCTGGCTAGAACAGGAGCTGGGATTACAGCAGTGGTATAGGATGTAAGAGACGTAAAAGTAGGTTTTTTGCCAGTAATAACCTCATTATTTAAATTATGCAAGAGGTCTATTGCACCTACAAAACAAATGCAGCCTTTAAGAGCCTGTTAATAATCTATTTATACAGAGCCTTAAAAAAGCAAGGATGACCATTTGTAAGCTAGTTTCAAGCTTTCTCTCACAATTTTTCCACAAGCGTCTACATTTTTCTAGCCATGCAAAACTTCTTTCTACTACCCACCGTTTAGCAACGACTTTAAAACTATATGGTTCACTCCTTTGCACTACCTCTACTTCCACTCCTTCTATACTTCCTTTCACTTGACAAGAAAATCCTTTAATCTAGAACATCAGAGCTTATGAATGTAAACTATGGTGTGAGTAAAGTAGTTGCTCTACTTTTGCTTGAGCTTTTCTATGGCTGCCTTACTTAGCCCTGTCACCTCTTGGATGAAGCCTATCTCGGTACTTTTGTTTAGCATACTCTTTGCCATAGCTAGTTTTTCTTGTTCTACACCCTGTTGAATGCCTTTTTCCATACCTTTTTCCATACCTTCAACTCTTCCTTTTTCCATACCTTGATTAAAGATGTACTCTTGAGCAGCTAGGTTATCCATGGTTCGTTTAATCTCTTCTTCATAAAGCAGCAATTCATCTTCACTCCAGTTAAATTGGTTTAATTCTTCATATGCCTTTCCTATCACTTCATCTTTGCCTGCTATCTTTTGTAAATCCCCTTCTTTAGTACTAGGAGCATATTTAAAGAAATAACACCATTTCTCAACAATATTACTTAGCTTACCAATTTCTTTTATTTTAAACTTGGGTAGTTCTAGAAAGGTAAAAGAAAAGTCTTCTAAATCTTGCGTATAACTTTCTTTGTCTAAAATAATGTGATGTGATAAATAGGCTTCTTTATCTTTAAAAATAGTATTGTCACAGATAGCTATAAAGATCACTGCTTTGAGATCTTGATACCTACCCCCTAGTCCCTTCCCTCTATTGAGTTGACTTGAGTAAGCTTTGGCTGCATAGTATTGGGCTCTTTTCTCAAACCCTTCCTGGGGAGAAACTTGCATCTCAACTATGATCTGTATCCCCCTAGCATCTTTACACAATACATCTACAACGCTCTGCTTTTTAGCAGCTATTTCTGGATCTTGAATAGTAGGTTGGAAGGTTACTTCTTCTATTTGGCTAGAGCCCTTTAATCCCAAAATATCGTTGATAAAATGAATTAGAATACTTTTGTTTTTCTCGCTACCAAAGATGCGTCTGAAGGCAAGGTCATTTTTAGGATCTAGAAATTTAGAAAGGGTCATAGCTCAAGATTATTATTACGCCAGTAAAATATAAATGAAATTACAAAATATTTGGTAAATCGTAAAGCCCTTCCCTTCAAGAGAAAAATCATGACTTTATTCCAATTACTATCCCAAGCAGGCCAAGAAGCAAACACCGTTGGATTGATCAAGGCATAGAGACCAATATCGTTTCAAAAGATTCTAAACAGCCTTTAACAATAAAGAGGCATAATCCAAAATTACGAAGTAACTGGACCATCAAGAAAGAAGTAATTTAGTTAGAATAAATTGTCGTAGCAAGGCGAGATCTTGATAGTTAATTAGTTATCCATCCACATAAATCTTATTGACACTTATCGATATATCGTTGTATAAATGTTCTTGGTCGTTCTGAATCAAATAATCTCTAGCCCTTTCTAGCCACCTCTTATCCATCTTATCAAATTCTTTTCCTAAGTTATTACTTTTATATTTCCAATGAGCAGCGTCGCCATATTCAGCCTTCGTATCCATCCTCTTAGTACGGATCTGTATTTCTACTAACGGCCCCTCGTGACTATGGATAGTCATATGCAAAGCTTCATACCCACCATTTTTGGGATAGCTGATCCAGTCCCTTAAAAGAGAGAACTTAAGCCGATACATCCTCGTTAGTGTCTCATAAATGGACCAGCACTTGTTAAATTCTTCCTCCATCTCACACTCAAATATAATGCGTATAGCATAAAAATCATGTATATCCTCAAACACCATGCCTCTATCTTTAATCTTATTACTAATAGAAGCAATAGACTTCGTTCTTCCCTTGATGACACAAGGAACAGCCTGTCTTCGGGTGGCTGCATAAACCTGTTTAGAAAAACGTTCCAAAAAGCCTACTTTGCTCGTCTTCGTGGCTCTAATCCGCTTGACAATAGAATCATAGACTATCCGATGTTTGAACTTCAAATGTAGATCTTCTAATTCCAAATAGACATTATTAAGCCCTAGATTATGGGCAAGTGGGATATAGATTCTACAGGCTTCATCGGCTAGCTTGACTTGCTTTTCCCATGTCAATTGTTCTATGGCATACATTTTATGGAGATACTCAGCAAACTTAATTAATACAATCAATAAGTTACTGGGTGAAAAGTGAGTGACAACATACTTGAGATTACTAGACTCATGCATAGAACCTTTGTAAGTAATTCCAGATACTTTTGTAAGCCCCTTGATGATAGAAGTAACCTCCTCCCCAAACTCTTGTCTTAAAGTTAATTCAGAAGCTTTTTTATCTTTAATTACACTATGCAATAAGGCGCATACAATTGACTTAGCACCTAGCCTAAATTTTTCGGCTGTAATAATAGCCACTTCTATAGGGTAGAAGAATAAAGAAGGCCTAGAACCATGGGGGAATTCTTGGTATACTTGTAAGATAAATCGAAAAGCTTTTTTGAGTAGTTTTAAGTAATCCGTATCCTTACTAGTTGGCTGATGCATCCCCAGTCGATATAAAGTATAATAACTCTTGAGAATAGCCTTTCTGGTTATCTCTTGGTGACTATCTGTGAGATGGTTTGTATAGTAAGTTGGCTTATCACGCTTTAGGGACATACTTGTATAACTATTTTTATTACTCAGATTACAGAAGACCTATAGTCGATATTTAGGTCAAGGTAGCTTACCAAGCTTCACAATTATCTCAATAAAACTACTACTTCACTAACCCTCTTGTTGCTTTCATCCTATATTTTCTTGCTGGGTTAATACGAAAGTCTTTTATTTGTAGTAGTTTTGTAATACACTCAAGCGGATGTGGCGGAATTGGTAGACGCACTAGACTTAGGATCTAGCGCCGCAAGGCATGGGGGTTCGAGTCCCTCCATCCGCACCAACCAATGAGCTATGTTAGATAGGCTTATTATTTATACGTTCGTTGCATAAAGTTATCCTACAGTAACTAGCTTGGGATAATATTAGCATCATTTCAGTCAATTTGGAAATAGCCCACGTATTTATTGGTTAAATCGTAACTTTACATAACGAAAATTGAACATTAACTTCCATCAACGTGCTCCACTCGAAGGAGAGATAGTTATAGAGCTGACAGAAGAGGATTACATGCCTTCCGTAGCAGAAAGTATACGTACTCGCCGTACAAAAACTGATGTGAAAGGATTTAGAAGAGGCCAAGCCCCAGCTAGCATGATCCAAAAAATGTACGGTCCTGAAATCTTGCTCCGTACCACTTTAGACTTAGCTATCAAAAATCTCAACAGCTACTTACAAGATCACACCCTCCATCTACTGCAGGATCCTATCATGGTAGATAATACCTTATATGCAGCAGACCATGTAGATATAGCTCACCCAGGAATCATAGAAATTAAGTTTGTATGTGGACTGAAACCCGAGATCGATCTATCATCCCTCCACCAGATAGAAATAGATCAATTTGAAATCAAAAGTATATCGGATGCTTCTATCATGGATGTCATCCAAAGGGTGCAAACTCAACATGGCACTACGCAAGAAGTAATGCAGGCTGAACCAGGAGATATGATATATACCTCACTTACTCCTACAACAGAAAGCACACAAGCCATATATTTACCAGCAGCAGGTATGAAGATAGGTAAGCAGGATATCAGCTTCGTGGGGCTCCAACCTCATGATAAGCTTACCCTCCATTTCTCACCAGAACTACCCTATACTTTACCCAACACACAAACTCACTATCAAGAGACAACTAAACTTTTAGATCGTTTAACAGGCACTTATGAGGCAGCTATAGAAAAAATTTACCGACCTGTATTAGCTGAGCTAGATCAAGATTTCTTTCTAAAGATATTCCCCCACCATGAGGTTACCACGTTAGATGAATTAAAAGATAAGGTCAAGGATATACTCACTCGACATGCACAAGTGGAGGCAGATAACTTATTGATGAATAAGCTCAAACAAGCTGTACTTACCCACCTATCATTTGAGCTACCAGAAAACTTCATTAAGAAGGGATTAAAAACTCAATTCCCTAAATGGAATGAAGAAACTATTGAAGCTTATTACCGGTTGTATACTCAAAACAGTTTGCGTTGGAGCTTAATTGCAGAAAAAATGATCCAAGAATATGATATCCATGTATCAACTATTGAGGTTGCCCAATACCTACAATTAACATCCCACGGCAGTCATGCTAGCCTAGAAGCGCTGAGCAAAAAAATAGAACAAAGTTTTGCAATCGGTAACCCCGACAAGTCGTATCAAGATGCTTATCATTGGGCTACTGAAGCCAAAGTATTGAATGCGCTCAAAACGAAGGTCAACCTACATATACAAGAAAAGACAGTTGAAGAATTTAATACATTTGTGGCTGATAGGTCCCACCACCATGACCATGACCATCCCCATAGCCACGAGCATCATCATGCCGATGATCATCATTGTTCCGAATGTTAAAAAGTATATAAGCAACTAATGCATACCCCTATGATCAATAAACAAGAGTTTAAAAAATACGCAGTTAAAGCGCATAAGATCAGTAGCATCCAGGTAGATAACTATATAGATCATATAGAAAATATGACCCGTGCAGTCATCGAGGAACGTCCTACCCATTTTAGAGAAATAGATGTTTTCTCTCGGTTGATCATGGATAGGATCATCTTCCTAGGAATGGCAGTAGATGATAACATAGCAAACATCATTGTAGCCCAACTTTTATTTCTAGAATCTACAGATCCCAAGAAAGATGTACGCTTATATATCAACAGTCCTGGAGGTTCTGTATATCCAGGTTTGGGCATTTATGATACCATGCAGTACATAGCACCCGACGTACATACAATCTGCACGGGATTAGCAGCTTCCATGGCAGCTGTCCTATTAGCTGGAGGAGCCACTGGCAAACGCTCTTCCCTCCCCCATTCACGTATCTTAATCCACCAACCCCTAGGAGGCGCACAAGGACAAGCTAGTGAGATGGAAATAACCATTAAACAGATGCTAGGAATTAAAAAAGACCTATATGAAATACTCTCTAAGCATACGGGCAAGAGCTTTAGCAAAATAGAAAAAGACGCAGACCGAGATTATTGGATGCGTGCTTCAGAGGCTAAAGAATATGGGATTATTGATGAAGTACTAGGCAAGAAAAATTAATAAAATGAATACCATTCACTGCTCTTTTTGTCGACAAAGTAATGAGACAGTAGAGGTAATGATATCTGGGCATACCGCCCATATCTGCGATAGGTGTATTGAACAAGCGCTTCTATTGATTGATAAGGAAAGATTAGAAAAGGAAGTTGTTATAGCTAGTCCATCCAATATCCTTATCCCCGCAGAAATAAAAGCGTACCTAGATCAATACGTCATTGGACAAGATGTTGCTAAAAAAACACTTGCCGTTGCAGTGTATAATCACTATAAACGATTAGGACAGCCGCAAGCAGCAGATGAGGTGATGATAGAAAAATCTAATATACTCTTGCTCGGAGAGACAGGTACTGGGAAAACTTATTTAGCCCGTACGCTAGCACGGCTATTGCAAGTACCCTTTTGTATGGCAGATGCGACAGTTTTAACAGAGGCAGGATATGTAGGAGAAGATGTAGAAAGTATCCTTACGAGGCTTCTACAAGCGGCTGCATACGACGTAACAGCTGCAGAAAGGGGAATCGTATACATAGATGAAATAGATAAGATTGCCAGGAAAAGTGATAACCCCTCCATTACCCGTGATGTAAGCGGAGAAGGTGTGCAGCAAGCACTTTTGAAGCTACTAGAAGGTACCGTAGTGAATGTCCCTCCACAAGGTGGAAGAAAACATCCCGACCAAAAGATGATTCCTGTCAATACAGAGAATATCTTATTTATATGCGGAGGTGCTTTTGAAGGAATAGATCGCGTGATAAATAAACGACTCAATGCGGGCACCTTAGGCTTTGATAGTACCCTCTCAAAAAAAGCAAATCAACAAGATATCAATGTCTTGAAGTATGTTACTTCTAGCGACCTAAAATCCTATGGACTCATCCCAGAACTCATAGGTAGACTACCGATCATTAGTTACCTAAATCCTATTGATGCACCAGCTCTTAAAAAAATTCTGACCGAACCTAAGAATTCCTTGGTGAGGCAATATACCAAGCTCTTTGCCATGGATAATATCCAGCTGACTATTAAGGAGGATGCACTAGACTTTATTGTAGAGCAGGCATTAGCCCTTAAACTAGGAGCCCGTGGATTACGTTCTATCTGTGAAAACGTCATCCTGGATGCCATGTTTGAACTACCATCCCAAAAAGATATTACCCAGCTGATCATTGATAAAAACTATGCTATGAGCAAGCTAGCTACTACAAAAGTGGCGTAGCAGTCCTTCGCAATAATCGGATTTGCGCCATAGGAAGCTGAGAAACAAGCGGATTGCCACGGACAAATGGCAGCTTACGCCATGGGGTCTTGAAAGAATCTAGTGGCTACGAATCAAAAGATCCGCCTTTAGAAAAATAGTGTAGTGGTGTAGGGACCTCACTCCCTACACTCAATTGTGCCAGGAGTTCGTCACTGCGAGCCCCGAGAGGGGCGTGGCAGTCCTGGCACCACAAGCAGCGGTGCCTTGGGGAAGAGAACTAGGGCAGAGGGGTTGGCTTTGCAGCTTTAGTTTGGCCTAAAAAAAACGCTGTCAGGAAGCACTTCCTGCCACTCCAAAATGTCTTTGCGAGGCCCAAAGGGCCGTGG
>CAZZEE010000048.1:0-8196 GCA_964652695.1 uncultured Cytophagales bacterium | reverse complement strand
TTGCTGCTATTTACAATTTAGAATTACTTTAATTAGTTTTGAAAGAGGTCTATTAAAGGTTATACTTGCTAAAAATCTAATAAGCGTCAAAGTTACAATAAATCTGATAATTTACCACCGACTTGATGTGCTAATCATCCATCTTCGTGGCTCAAAGCTAGGAAAAGGCTAGGGATACAGTCAGTGGAGGCAAGTGCGATAAAAAGCCTATCCATCCCCACACCTTAGCAGGCAAGCCCAATATGCGATCAACAAATCGCATTGTCATATTCCAAGCAAAGTGACTCTCTCAATTTTGCAAAAACCTTCCAAAATTATAGCCTAAGGTAGGCCGCAAACTCCAATTACCATCAGATCGGCCTGTTTTTACTACATCTACGAAGTCCTTGGTATAAGTCAACCCTACGATTAATCCAAAAATAAATTCATAATCAAAACCCGCTACAATTCCCAATTGTAGCTTCCGGACCTCACCTTGTTCATTTACATCTTTGAACTTTATGACTTCTTGGTCTAGAGGAGGTTTAAGAGGTCCGTAGACACCATGTAAATATTTCTCATCCATGAATACAAGCCTCCCTCCCACCAAGTACCCTACCTGTAATCCACCAAACCAACAGAATTGTCTATTAGGTCCTGGATAAGCCCTTATCAGAATAGGCAATTTAATATAACTTACCTCAGCTAGGGCTGACCTTCCCCTGCTCAATGTAACTGCACGCAGCAAGCATATATTTGAACAATATAGTATACCAACTTGCACCCCTAATTTTTCATTCAACTTGTATTCAACAAAAGCTCCTATTGTACCTAATAGAAACGAAGTTCCTACATGGGGACCAAACTTTATTTTCCCTGTATTCTTCATTGATAAGCTATTGATAGCAGGAGGCGCAGTAGGTGCTTTTGCATAAACTATGTTTGCATAAGCTAATAACAGGAAAGTAGCTAATAACAGAATTTTCTTCATCTTATCTTTTCTTTTTTGGTTATACTTACTAAAATTGAATAGAGGAAAAAATTATAATAACTCCTTCTAATTCAACAGCTTAACTTATTAATAATAGCCCAATCTCGCAAAAAGTAATTATCCCCACTCCTCAGCTGGCAAGCCTAGTATACGATCAACGAATCGCATGGCCATACTCCAAGCAAACGGGCGCTCACAGTTTTGCAAGATGCTAATACCTATTCCCTGCTCAGGAAGTAGTATTAATACACTCACAAAGCCTTTCAATAAGCCTCCATGAAATAGTAACCTATGATTTTCATAGCCTAAAATACGCCAACCAAGTCCATAATAGGAGCTTTTAAAGCGCTTCGAATTTTCTCTGAACTTGATAAAAAAATCTGGCGCCTGAGTAAAAGGCTGATGCAAAAAAGTGAGTACTTTTTTGCTTACAACCTCAGGCTTATAGCCCAGTTGAGCTATCATAAACTGACACATATCCGCAACGCAAGAGTTGATGCCTCCAGCTGATATAACCTTATAATACCCCTGACTATATCCTTTACAAGGCACTAGCTTACCCTGATCATTTTTTACATGGGGATGCGCTTTGTTTTTCTCTTGCTGCAACTCCTCGTAAGACAGGGTGGTACGATTCATCCCTAAAGGAATAAGCAACCTTTCACGGAGGTTGTAGGAAAACCCTTGCTGCGTAGCAGCTTCTATAACTTCTTCCAACAAACTAAAACTAGCATTATGGTAGTCAAAATGGCTACCTGGAGACCCCATAACTTTTGTTTTCTTGAGTTTTTTAATAATATCTGCTTTGGTGCTGTTCTTTAATTCAATTAATTGGTTAAACCCCTGCCTAGGTAGCCCTGTAGTATGGGTAACAAGGTGTCTCACCTGTAATTTTCCTGTCCCTAATGTAAAATGAGGCATATACTGCACAACAGGATCGTCTAAAGAAAGGACCTTTTGTGTATGAAGTATGCCCATCAAAGTCCCTGCTATAGGTTTAGAAGTAGAAGCTATTTGAAAAATCGTATAAGGTGTGATCGGGTGTTTTGTCCAAAGATTTTGTACCCCAAATCCTTTTAAATAAACTATTTGATCTTGTTGCACAATGCCTACAGCAAAACCTGGTATTTTCTTTTTCTTACTGACCTCTAAGAGCTCTTTTTCAAATTGCTCCAGGATAATAGATAAGTCCTCTATACCAAAAGCTGCATAGCTACAGGAAAGGACAACCCATAGGGTTAGTAATAATTTGATCTTATTTATCATCATGCCAGTCTACTGCTTGTCTTATTTATTCAGCTC
This sequence comes from uncultured Cytophagales bacterium, assembly GCA_964652695.1. GTDB lineage: Bacteria > Bacteroidota > Bacteroidia > Cytophagales > Amoebophilaceae > Amoebophilus. Next base: position 5,924 of record CAZZEE010000048.1, on the reverse strand, counting down.
ACCTTACAAAAAGGATTATTTTTCTTTTCAATCCCTATGGTTGTCTTAGCCCCATGACCTGAATACAGGGTAACTTGGTCGTTTAGTAGAAACAGCTGTTGATGAATACTACGCATCAAAACTTCATAATCACCCCCAGGTAAGTCCGTACGACCTATATAGTTTTTAAATAGTACATCCCCTACCAAGCAAAACTGGTCAGCTGCGCTATACAAAGCAATATGCCCACGAGAATGACCCGGCACATGCAACACCTGCAACTGGCTATTGCCTACCTGCACCTTATCACCTGCCTGCAAAAAAAGATCAGCGACTGCAGGTTCACAATAGGCAATACCATATTGTGACGCATAGCCAGGAGACAATTGTAACATGAATACTTCTTCTGGATGAATGGCTAAGGGAACAGCATAAGTTCGTTTGACATAGGCGTTACCTACGATATGGTCAACGTGACAGTGGGTATTGATGAGGTGGGTGACACGAAGGCCCTGGTCAGCTATGAAATTACTCAGGTTTTGTTCTTCCTCCACCGTCGAGCAGCCTGGATCTACAATAATACAATCTTTCGTTTCGTCATAGATGATATATGTATGCTCGGCTAGTTGGTTAAATGTAAATCTTTGCACCTGAAGCATAACATCCCTGTTCAATAACTACTTAATCAACCTTGTCTATTTCTCTGGGTTGCGTAGCAGGTGAGGAAGAACCTTGCTCTTGAACAGCTGCCGAAGATTCTGGTACAATCACTAGTTGGTCTTGGATTGTTGTTTCTATGATTACTTCTTGGGAAGCCTGGTTGGGCAAAGCAATCACAGGCGCTATGACGAGTGCTATAATAGAAGCTAGCTTAATCAATATATTCATAGAAGGTCCAGAAGTATCTTTAAGTGGATCTCCTACTGTATCACCTGTTACGGAAGCTTTGTGAGGCTCTGATCCTTTGTAATAGGTCTTTCCATCAATTTCCACACCCTTTTCGAAGGACTTCTTTGCATTATCCCATGCGCCACCTGCATTAGACTGGAACATGGCCATGAGTACCCCACTTACTGTAATGCCTGCTAGCAAACCTCCTAATACCTCAGGTCCATATAAGAAACCTATCAATAAAGGAGATCCAATAGTTAAGATACCTGGTAAGAGCATTCCTTTCAAAGCTGCCCGCGTAGATATCTGTACACATTTTTCATATTCTGGCTTGGCTTTCCCTTCCATGATACCACTAATCTCTCTAAACTGTCTACGCACTTCATGAACCATTGCCATGGCTGCTTTACCAACCGCTTTGATAACCCAAGCAGAGAACAAGAAGGGAATCATACCACCAACAAATAAGCCTGCTAAGACAGGGGCTTTATAAATATCAATAGAACTAATATTGGCTGTTTTCACATACGCTGCAAAGAGTGCTAAAGAAGTCAAGGCGGCGGAAGCAATAGCAAAACCTTTACCGGTAGCTGCAGTAGTGTTTCCAACTGTATCTAGTACATCTGTTCGCTGGCGAACTTCTTCAGGCAAGCCAGTCATCTCTGCAATACCACCCGCATTATCAGCAATAGGGCCAAAAGCATCGATAGAAAGCTGTAGCATGGTAGTTGCCATCATGCTAGCTGCTGCTATGGCTACTCCATAAAATCCAGCAAAATAGAAAGAAGCGTAAATACCAGCCGCAAAGAGCAACATAGGTAGGGCTACGGAACTCATCCCTACATACAAGCCTGCAATAATATTAGTAGCATGCCCTGTGCTAGATTGCTGTATGATAAACCGAACAGGTCCTTTGCCCATGGCTGTAAAATATTGGGTGATATTACCTACCAACACGCCTACTAGTAGACCAACGAGGATTGCATAAAAGACATCTAGGTTGGTAAAGGTTTGAGAACGCATGGTCAAGCTACTTGGCAACAAGGCCATAGCCAGAAAATAAGCTACTACAGCTATCAAAATAGTTGACACCCAAATTCCTCTGTTAATAGCTTTTTGCACGTTGCCTCCTTCTTCAATTTTGACGATAAAGCTCGTTAGAATAGATATCAACGTACCTAGGACAACCATGAACAGCGGGAAAAAAATAGGAAGTAGTTTATTGGATACGTTAGGCGTATTCACTTCATTGCCCAGTACCATAGCTGCCAAGATAGTGGCCACATAAGAACCAAATAAATCAGCCCCCATACCTGCCACATCGCCTACGTTATCTCCCACATTATCAGCTATCGTAGCTGGATTCCGTGGATCATCTTCTGGGATACCTGCTTCTATTTTACCCACCAAATCAGCCCCTACATCTGCTGCCTTGGTGTAAATACCTCCTGCTACCCTAGCAAAAAGCGCTACGCTTTCTGCGCCCAATGCAAACCCTGTGATAGTTTCTAAAATGATTAAGATGATATGACTATCAGTCGTATGCAGACCTTGTGGGGCTAACAAGTAGAAAAGAATGCATACCAAACAGCTGATTCCCAAAATGGCCAATCCTGTAACTCCCATCCCCATGACCGTACCACCTGTGAATGAAATCTTAAACGCTTGGGCAAGGCTACGACGGGCTGCTTGTGTGGTCCTTACATTCGCTTGTGTGGCAACTTTCATGCCGATCCACCCAGAAAAAGCAGAAGTAAAAGCACCTAGTAAAAAGGTAAGCGCAATGAGCGGGTGGGTGTGGCTGTTGGGCAGAAAACTCATCCCTAGCAACAGGGTAGCAGCAACTAGTGCAAAAGGGATTAAGCTCTTATAAACCGACTTTAAAAAAGAAGTAGCACCCTGCGAGATGTAATGGGAGATCTCTATCATCTTGGCATCCCCAGCATCTTGCCGACGAATCCAGCTAGAACGGTTACTAGTAAACAATAAAATGATAAAGCCTATAAGTGGTAAGAGATATATAATGGTATCCATATGTTATAGATTATACACAGATTTTAGGATAGTGCAAAGGTTTTTACTTGTGCTTCTTTCTGGATTATCACTTCCTCCCTGCAAGCCTACGCAGTGATGAGCCCCGTCATTGCGAAGGAACAAAGTGACTGCGGCAACGGGGTTATCTTCTGGCCACAAGCCCATGCAACGATGAACCCTTCGGTGTTCCCGCCTTCGCGGGAATGACACTACACCTGTGAGCCCCCTGCCGGGATCGAACCAGCGACCTACTGATTACAAGTCAGTTGCTCTACCAGCTGAGCTAAGGAGGCAATATAATGGCTTAAAAAAATTTCCTAGGCTGGTAAAATTAAACCTGCGCTAGAAATTATCAAAGAATTGGTTAGAAAAAGTAATTTACTAGGTACTATCCAATCGCCAAGGTCTTTAAAAAGGCAAATCATCTTCTGAAACACTTGCTAATGTTTCTCCACCCTCTGTTGCTCTTGGCTGGCTGCCACTATTACTGCTAGGTAATTCAATACGCCAAGCTTGTAATGAATTAAAATATTTAGTTTCTCCTTCTGGATTAACCCACTTTCTACCCTTTAAATTAAAGCTTACTTCTACTTCTTGCCCTAGCTGAAAGCCATTGACTATGTCACATCGGTCTTGAATTAACTCAAAGGTGATATATTCTGGATATTGTGGGTTTTCAGTATATTCTACCACAAAGCTTCTTTTCTTAAAAGCTTCTGAAACTTGTTGACTTTCTTTTATCTCTGCTATTCTACCTAATATTTTCATATAAAAAATTTAAAATCTTCAAACTATAAATCAATCTCTTGTATAATTCGGATATGCTTCTACAAGCTCCCAAACACAGCCATCATTGCGCGTAATTGCAGCTAGTCCCGTTTCCGGGGTCACTTCCGTCACTGCAAGCCACAAAGTGATGTGGCAGCTGTAGGGCTAGAAGATAATCGGCTCCAGCCAAGTGACGACTATATAATAAACGGCAATATCTTACTTAACTGGTATTTTTCCTAGCATCTGCATGGTTTTCCGCCAACCCCATTGAGCTGTAGTATACCGTGTGACAATCCAAGTGATAAAAAACAAAATACCTCCTACCGTAACCATAGCGCCAGCAATAGAGCCATTGAGCCACATGGCTACAAAATAACCAAGAATAGCTGTAAAAATACCTATACAACAACTCAAGATAAGCATTTTGGGAAGTCGATTGGTAAGTAGATAAGCTGTGCTAGCAGGCACTACAAACAAGGCAACCACCAAAATAGCACCCGCCACTTCAAAAGACGCTACCGCTGTAAAGGAAGTAACAGCCATCAAGATATAATGCCACAAATTGGGATTAATACCCATCATCTGCGCAAAGCCAGGATCAAAGGTAGTTACAGCCAATTCTTTATAACCGAGTACAATTAACCCGAGATTGAGTAACAATACCGCTCCCAATGTATAGAGCGCTTGTGGCCCCAGGTTGATACCGCTACTCGTCTGCAAAAGGTTCAATGGGACATAGGCTACCTCTCCATACAGCACACAATCTGGATCCAAATCGACCTTGCGACCAAATAATGAGATCAAGACTATACCTAATGCAAACAGCCACGTGAAGTTAATGCCAATAGCAGCATCGGACTGTAACTTGACCTTCTTATGTAAAAAAGCCATGAGCAAACTCGCCAAGATCCCTGTGCTACCGGCACCCAACAAAATAGTTAACGAGCCTTTAGAGCCTGTCATTAAAAAAGCCAATACAATACCTGGTAATACAGCATGGGTGATAGCGTCTGCCATCATAGTCACTTTTCTAAGCACTAGATAAGATCCTACCAAGCTGCAGTTAACGGCTGCTAAAGAAGCAATCAATAAGATCCAGAAGGTTTCCATGATAAATGAATTTCTAGTTTATGACCCTGGAATAGGTTTGTACAAAGCTAGAGAAAATTCTTGTGGTTGAGAGCTTTCCTCTGCAAACTTTACTGTGGTATGGAGAAGTTACTTCTCAACACTTGAGAACTTAGCTAGGCAACATTAGTTTACTTGCATTTATCTCTAATCTATTGATACACAATTCTTTCTTTGATACTCCTTGCTAGCGTCATTTCATCGGTATATTCTAGCTCGCTACCGACAGCCACCCCACGAGCCAAACTACTTAATTTGATAGACCATTCTTTGAGTTTTTTGGTAATATAAAAAGTAGTAGTGTCTCCTTCTATGGTGGTACTCAAAGCAAAAATGATTTCTTGTGATTTTTCCTGTTCTGCCCGCTGCAGTAAATGCGCAATATGAAGTTGATCAGGACCTATTCCTTCTACAGGAGATATCAATCCCCCAAGCACATGATAGATGCCCTTATACTGGGATGTATTTTCTATGGCAATCACGTCTTGGAGATTTTCTACCACACAGATGATTCCTTTATCTCTATGTGGATTGGTACATATACTACAATGTGCCGCATCAGCTATATTATGGCATTGCTGACAATACTGTATTTGGGAACGTAGTCTATGAAGTGCCTGAACCAACCGCTCAGTATGTTCGGGATTTTTTTTAATAGGAATAAGGCTAAACGCAACGCTGTCTTCTTACCTATCCCAGGTAAAGAGGAGATTTCATTAACGGCTTCTTCTATGAGCTTAGAGGTATAGGACATGATAAAGATTACTTGCTTGAATATCACACAAGGTTTTACAAAGTAAGCAAAATTTGGGTATTGTTAATTTAGTATAGCTAATACAATAACTGCCTACATGGTAAATACATTTATTGCGAGATTGTCATCCTAGTCCATCGATCGGAGTCGAGTAAACTCCATAACTCTCGAAATTTAAGATACCAGTCCACGCCTATATCTATATAAAAAAATAAAATGGTTACGAACCAAAAGATCCGTCTTTGAAAAATGGCCTCCTCTACCCCGCCTACTTTGGGGGTGGTTGACAAAAAGTAGGTCGTCAAAGTTAATCCTTAGAGACTGTTTAGAATCTTTGATTAAGGATTAAATTTTAATAACTTAGAGG
>CAZZEE010000047.1:4963-8203 GCA_964652695.1 uncultured Cytophagales bacterium | reverse complement strand
AAAAATTAAAAGAATTTAATTTACTAAATCCTTGCCTAACTTTCAACAGTCCCCTAGTGTACCATGTAAACTAACACACAAAAGTTATTCACTATCCATCTTTTCATAAATCAAAAATAAAGATTACATTCATCCCCATATTCAAATTGCCTGATAAGTACAGCTCATGAAAGCACCTAGTTCCGTTAAAAACATACTCTTCATAGACATAGAGACGGTACCTTGTGTACCTAATTATGAGGAATTACCCGATGTACATAAGGCATTTTGGAACAAGAAGGCTAGCACGCTAGGTAAAGTAGACGCACAAGAGGCGCCAGATTACTTCCTCGAACGAGCAGCCATCTATGCTGAGTTTGGTAAGGTCATTGTCATTGGACTTGGATTCATCACTTTTGATCAAAAGCAAGAAGGAGAGCCGACACTGCGTGTCATGTGTCTTCATGGGCATAATGAAAAGGTACTCCTAGAGCAATTCAAAAAGCTCTTAGAAGAAAAGTTTCAGCAAGAAACTTTGAAGCTTTGTGCACATAATGGCAAAGAATTTGACTTTCCTTACCTCTGTAGACGTATGTTGGTAAATGGAATTAACTTACCCAAGGTATTAGATTTAACCAGTAAAAAACCCTGGGAAGTTCCCCACCTAGATACCATGGAGATGTGGAAGTTTGGCGATAAAAAGAGTTTTACTTCCCTAGATCTCCTGGCTCACTTATTTGATGTCCCTTCTAGCAAAAATTTGATGGATGGAAGTCAAGTCACCCACTATTACTATACTGAAAAAGACCTGCCTCGTATTGCCACTTATTGTATGCAGGATGTAATAGTAACTGCACAGATTTTCCTTAAGTTAAATAATTGGCAAACTATTCAAGAAACAAATATTATCTTTGCCTAAAAGTAACCTATGGACCTACGTCAATGTAGGTTTTTAATTTTCTTAGGGTAAGGCAGACAAGTAGGAGGTTTGCCAAGTTATGATGAGGCACAGGCGAAGATACTTGCCCCAGAGGGGGGCTTTGGCACAAGTGGGTTGCCGCGATCACTTCATGGCCTCGCAATGATGGGGCTTGCACCAGTGTGGTATCCTGAGTAAGCCTTTGCATAAACGAAGACGCTTGCGCCAGTGTGGACACCTATAATTTATACGTTTTTACTAAAACGACAATGGAGAGCAAAAAACTAATCGAGACATTTGCAGAATTTGCTAGATCTAAAAATATAGATCGACCTACGGTCATTAAGATCCTAGAAGAAGTGTTTAGGGCGATGATCCTTAAGAAATTTGATACAGATGATAACTTTGATATCATCATCAACTTGGACCAGGGCGACTTACAGATATGGCGCTTTAGAGAAGTAGTAGATGATAATTCGGAAGATATCTGGGATCATGATAAGATTAGCCTTTCCGAAGCCAAGCAGATAGAAGAGGATTTTGGTGTTGGTGAAGAAGTGGCAGAAGAAATTAGTCTCGATAGTTTTGGAAGAAGAGCTATTACTGCCGCTAGACAAACACTTATCCAGAAAGTAAAAGACTTAGAAAAAGACGCGCTTTATTTCAAGTATAATCAGCTAATAGGAGAAATGCTCACCGTAGAAGTGTATCAGATCTTGAATCAGGAGGTGATTGTACTGGACGAAGAGAAAAATGAATTATTCCTACCCAAATCTGAACAAATATTCAAAGATGCCTTCAAGAAGGGGGAATATATCCGTGCTGTAGTGCTTCACATAGATTTACAAAGAAAATCACCCAGAGTAATAATTTCCAGAACATTCCCTCTTTTCCTAGAAAGGTTGCTAGAAAGCGAAGTACCAGAAGTATCTGATGGGCTCATTACTATTAAAAAAATTGTTCGTGAACCTGGAGAAAGAGCCAAAGTTGCAGTAGAATCATTTGATGAAAGAATAGACCCTGTTGGCGCCTGTGTGGGTATTAAAGGCTCTCGCATACATGGCATTGTCCGAGAATTACAAAATGAAAACATAGACATTATCAACTATACAGATAACCTAGAGCTCTACATTAGTCGTGCCCTAAGCCCTGCCAAAATAAGTAGCATGCAACTGAAAGGAGATAGAGTAGCCGTTTATCTGAAGCCAGATCAAGTTTCCTTAGCTATTGGTAAGGGCGGACAAAACATTAAATTGGCTAGTAAACTAGTAGATAAAGAGATAGATGTCTATCGAGAGGTGGATAATATGGGAGAAGATGTAAATTTAGAAGAGTTCTCAGATGAAGTAGAGCCTTGGATCATTGAAGAATTGAAGCGCATAGGCCTAGATAGTGCTAAAAGCGTTTTAGCAGTACCTAAAGAAGACTTGGAAAGAAGAACTGACCTAGAAAGGGAAACAATAGATACACTCTATAACATACTGAGCAAAGAGTTTGAAGAATAAGCGTATCTACCAACGTTTTCCCTATATATCATACCTGCCCACAACCCTTGATTAGCAACGAGCACGTGATAGGCAGGAACCCCGAAGGGCTCATCATTGCGCATGCCTGAAGGGTGGAAGATAATCCAGGCACATGAGTCATAATTTTATGACTCATTTAAGTTTCCTGAGAAGGGTGAGTTTGGTAGAGACGAATAAGCAACAGTAATGCTATGTCCGAAGAAATAACAATACGTTTAAGCCAAATAGCACGCAAGCTAAATGTAGCCACTACGACTATAGTGGCATATCTAGCTGAAAAAGGCTTTCACATAGATAATAAACCTAATACCAAGCTAACTGTAGAACAGTATAACTTGGTAGCAAAGGAATTTGCAGGTGCAGCATTGGATAAAGAAGAAGCGGCAGAATTAGTCATTGGACAAAGCTATGAGCAAGAGCAAAAGGTTTCTAAGCCTAGCAAACTTATTAAACAAGAACAACTTGCGCCTATAGAGGTTGAACCACCTACCAAAGAGTTAACTCCTTCCCCTCAAGAAGAAAGCCAGCCAAGTCCACAAGTTGATCAGATAGAAATCATATCTCAGCCATTGGTCATCCAAGAAAAAGAAGAGCAAGTACAAGTTCAAGTAGCTGAAAAACCACCTATAGAGTCAAAATCTCCCACTAAAACCATTGAAAAAATAACGCTTGCAGACCAATCGGAATTAAAAGGGCTGACAGTTCTAGGCCAGATAGAATTAGCTGAGAAACCTGCTAGAAAGTTTCAACAAGTAGCTTCCTCAGATCTAGAGCGTCCAAGTAAGAAGAGACCTAGGAAAAGGATGACTCATGCCC
>CAZZEE010000047.1:0-4953 GCA_964652695.1 uncultured Cytophagales bacterium | reverse complement strand
CAAATACAGATAAACAAACAGGGGCTAGCCAACTTTATAAAAATAAACCTGCTAGCAAGTTTATTGAAAATACTAAGCCCACTGTATCCGAAAAAGAAATACAAGAACAAATCAAAAATACCCTGGCTAAGCTAGGTAGTAGCAAAGGAACTACTAGCCGAGCTAAATATAGAAAGGAGAAGAGAACGCATTTTGCAGAAGAGCAAGCAGAAGCACGCCTACAAGCTGATGAGGCTTCTAAAAAATTACAGGTGACTGAGTTTATTTCCGCCAGTGACTTAGCTTCTCTCATGGGCATCTCGATCAATGAATTGTTATCTGCCTGCATGAATTTAGGCATGCTAGTGTCTATTAACCAACGACTAGATGCAGAAGCCATCACCATCATTGCTGATGAGTTTGGGTATCAAGTGGAGTTTACAGACGTCAAGGCCCAACAAGTCGAAGAGGAAGAAGAAGGTGATCCCAAAGACCTGGTAGAAAGAGCGCCCATCGTTACCATCATGGGACACGTAGACCATGGTAAAACTTCTTTACTCGATTATATCCGTAATACCCAAATCACCAAGACCGAGGCAGGGGGCATTACGCAGCATATAGGCGCCTATCAGGTAACAACACCTAGCGGCAAGCATATAGCATTCCTAGATACCCCTGGGCACGAGGCTTTCACAGCGATGCGTGCACGCGGTGCTCGACTCACAGATATAGCCATCATTGTGATAGCCGCAGATGATGGGGTAAAACCCCAAACAAAAGAGGCTATCAACCATGCTAAACTAGCAGGCGTACCCATTATCATAGCCATTAATAAAATAGATAAGCCAGGTGCCAACCCGGAGAAGGTCAAAGAAGAACTGGCTAACTTAAACATCCTAGTAGAAGATTGGGGCGGTAAATACCAATGCCAAGGTGTTTCTGCAATAACTGGAGAAGGGGTGGGTCAGCTACTAGAAAAAGTTCTCTTTGAAGCAGAACTACTGGAGCTAAAAGCTAATCCCCATAAGAAAGCAAGAGGCACAGTTGTAGAAGCTTCGTTGGACCAAGGAAGAGGTTACTTAGCCACTATCATGGTACAAGACGGCACCTTACGTATAGGCAACGTAGTACTAGCAGGCGCCTATTATGGCAAGATCAAGGCCATGTTTGACTACCAAGGCAAGCATAAAAAAGAAGTAGGTCCTGCCACCCCAATCCAGGTCTTGGGACTTAATGGTGCTCCGCAAGCGGGCGATACCTTTACTGTGATGGCTGCTGAAAAAGAAGCTAGGGAAATTGCTACCCATAGGCAACAAATTCTACGAGAACAAGGATTTAGAACCAAAACCCATATTACCCTCGATGAAATAGGAAGAAGGTTGGCTATTGGTAACTTTAAGGAGCTCAATATCATCATCAAAGGGGATGTGGATGGCTCTGTAGAGGCGCTGTCCGACTCGCTTCTCAAACTATCTACCGAAGAGATCAAGGTAAAAATTCTCCACAAAGGAGTAGGTGCCATTGTAGATTCAGACATCCTGCTGGCAGCAGCTTCAGATGCCATCATCATTGGCTTCCAAGTAAGACCATCCGCGTCTGCACGTAAGCTAGCAGAAAAAGAAGGGATTGAAATTCGCCTCTATTCTATCATCTATGATGCCATCAACAACATCAAAGATGCTATGGAAGGCATGCTAGCTCCTACCATCGAAGAAATCATCACCGGTAGTGCAGCAGTACGAGAAGTCTTTAAAATCACCGGAAGTGGCATGGTAGCTGGTTGTTATGTCACTGAAGGATATATTAAAAGAGCCAATCAAATACGCGTCATCCGAGATGGAATCGTCATCTACACAGGAAATATGAAACAGTTGAAACACTTCAAAGAAGACGTACAGCAAGTGAAAGGAGGGTTTGAATGTGGTATCAGTATTACTAACTTTAATGACCTGAAAGTGAATGACGTAATGGAAGGTTTTGAACAAAAAGAAATAGAACGTAAACTGTAAATGCGACTTATCAGGTAACTATCAACATCGTCTTCCCAAAGCACTTTTAATAGGTCATCAAATAAAGCCCCCATGTGTCTGGATCGCCGCTTATCATGTACCCGTTTCCAATCAAAGATTGGGGGCCGGGATGACGTTGGTGGTTACCTTATCCGAAAGCTTTTTACTCTACCTATCTGGCTTTATCAAATCACACTGTCTCCATACCTTACGCCCGCTTGCAGATTTCAGCCTACCTGCTCAGCATACGCCAAGGAAGCTATCATGAAACAGGGTATCTTCAAAGGCAGTTGGTTAACTGCTAAACGTTTATTAAGCTGCCACCCTTATGGTAAAAGTGGCTATGATCCTGTTCCGTAACTATATTTATTGCTGGGTAGTATGTAGATTCTTAGTCGGTGTCTTGATACTAACCATTGCAGTGTCATTCCCTGTGAAGGTAGAAATTCAGGCCCTATAAATTTGATTAACAACACTCTCTATGAAAAATTGGTTATCCTTGATAAAGCATTTCAACAAGCTACTACTCCTTTTGGTATACATCCTATCGATGAATCATGCTTGCACTTGTAAGAATCCGACAAATTGGCAACCAACTAAGGAAAAAACAACCCCTACCTACATACTGCAGATAAGCCAAGATTCACATACAGGAGCTATTGCCTATACAGTCACAAACCAAGGTAAAAACCCAGTGAACGAGATCAACCTACATTATCAATGCACTACACCAGGAGTAGAGCTAGCAGGTAAGCCAGCCTACCAACTATCGCTAGGGCCTATAGCTGCCGGAGTTACTACCCCGCCGCAAGCACTCGGCAGCATTCATTTTAATGGCCATCCACAGGCCAATATTGACTTCTGGCTAGAACTTCTTCCAGATAAAACTCATCATAGTCCACAAACTAAAACGTTTACAGCTCCCCAGGTTACCATCTGTCGTTTAGAAGCCATAGGTTCTGCTGTCAAGTATGGGGATGGTGCCACATGGGTATGTAAGATCGAGCCAGAAGACGCAAACAGTGGTGCCATAGAATCAAGTAAGATTAGGATCAAGGTTCAACATATCAATATGTTTACCAATCAAATTGATACAGATGATGCTCAATTACTTTATAAAAATAATCCCATCACCAAATTGGCAGGTACCTCTTTAGATGCCATAGATCGTATATCTTTTACCATTGCTCCCGACAAAATAAACGTAGATACCGAGGATGAAATGTTTATCATCTCCCTGGAATATGACGGGGTGTTGATGAATGAGGTGAAACTATTTTGGTATCAAGATGCTCCTAGAGATGCTTGGGGGGCTGTCTTTAAAAACGACGTATATACATTTAGGGAATTTATCAACAAGCAAGGTCCTTTCGCAAGTCAAGATGGGTTTACCTTTTTGCATGCGGCTGCTCAACTAGGGGATGTAGAGGTCATGCAAGAGCTGATCCAAGCTGGATTGGATGTCAATGCCCTTGGAGGACCTTTAAATGAAACTCCTCTCCATCATGCCACTTATGCAGGTCACCTAGAAGTTGCCAAGCTACTACTTCAAAAGGGTGCGCAGGTAAATGTCACAAACAGTATTTGGAACGAAACACCTATATTTGACGTTATTAAAGGTGGAAGTGTGAATTTAGTTAAACTGTTGCTCGAGTATGGTGCTGACAAAAATATAAGCAATAAAAAAGGGGAGACCCCTGCTTCGTTGGCCCTCCAATCCACGAATGAAGAAATTAAAAATTGTTTGATGGTAACTAGGCTTCACCCTGCTCCGTTATTCTCACACAATACCTAACACAGGGTAGATGGTGCATCAACGGAATTTTGAAAGAAGTCTCTTGTAGGATTATATAATTACTTATATCTTTGTTCGCTAGCATATAACCCATAAAAAAGGAAACATACCATGATTTTGATTCAAGTGAAAGAGAATGAACCGATAGAAAGAGCCCTCAAGCGTTTTAAGAAAAAAGTAGATCGCGTCAAAATACTCAAAGAGGTTAAAAGTAGAAGATATTTTACCAAACCTTCTATCAAACACAGAGAGGAAAAGCTAAAAGCTATCTATAGGGAACGGCTACAGCAACAAGAGGCTATGTAAGATAGCTTCAAACTACATTCATTCATCAATTTAAATATCAATCAATCTGCCAATACGAATTTGGATGAGTTAAAAACATCATTAATCCGTGAGGTGGCATAGTGCAAAAAAATAATATCATACGTCAGATACTTAGATTCGTATGCTAAATACCTTCCTCAACTCCCTCACCTACGAACGCCGCCTCAGCAAGCATACTATCCTTGCCTATCAAACAGATTTAACCCAATTAAGTACCTACCTGCAAAGTCAATTTCAACTGACAGAGCCACAACAAGCCACTCATAAAATGCTACGAGCCTGGGTCATGGAGCTATCTAAAAAGGGATTGGATAATCGGTCTATCAACAGGAAGATCGCTTCCTTGAAGGCTTTTTATGGTTTCTTATATGCCAAAGAATTGATTCCTAAGGACGAAGCAGCGCACCTGAAAGGGCTCAAAGTTAAAAAGGCACTACCTGTCTTTTTAAGAGAACAAGAACTCCTGCACCTATTAGATAACTATCCCTTCCCAGATACCTTTGAAGGTTGGCGAGATAAGTTGGTCCTTGAACTATTATACAGCACAGGTATCCGATTAGGAGAGTTGCTGGAACTACAGGATACAGCTATCAGCGCCTATGATCGAACCATCCGTGTCATAGGGAAACGCAACAAAGAAAGGATCCTTCCGCTACCTAAACACATACTCACGGTGGTGGAAAGGTATATAGCTCATCGGCAAACCATTACTTCTACACCTTGTCGATTATTAATTACTGCAGGTAACAAGCCCTGTTATCCCATGCTGATTCAGAGATTGGTGAAGCAGTATTTAGGAAGTCATACACAAGCAGATCGGCACAGTCCTCATGTACTCCGACA
>CAZZEE010000046.1:0-8254 GCA_964652695.1 uncultured Cytophagales bacterium | reverse complement strand
TCTGTATTTTACACAATTTAAATGACGCTTCCCTTTTTCTTTTTTTTTTGCGACTGTAAGAATCCTGATGAGTATGGATCTAAAACACCAACCTTTGATCGCTCGGAAGAACTTGAAAAGATGGAGCAGGAATATGCAAATGCACAGTACCTACTAGATCAGATATATAAAAATGGTTATGGAACTCTTAAAGGTGGTGATCAAGAAGCGAATGATAAAATAACAGTAGAGTTGATGCGGTCATTAGCAAGTAAGGGAAATGTAGCAGCACAAGTTCTTCTGGGTGTGATGTATATGGAAGGTCGAGGAGTTGCTAAGGATAAGGGAAAAGCAGTAGAATGGTTTCAAAAGGCAGTAGGGTTATTTCAACAAGCAGCAGATAAAGGAGATATATATGCACAGTATGGTCTGGGGTTGATGTATATGCGAGGTCGTGGAGTTCCCAAAGATGATCAAAAAGCAGCAGAGTGGTTTCAAAAAGCAGCGGACAAGGGTTATCGAAGAGCTCGATCTAAGCTGGAATGGCTATATGAAAATGGGTATATAGCTAAACCCATGGGAACGAAATAAATGAGTTAAGATAACAACTCGGCTACATTAAGTGACCATATGTTTCAGGAGTGAGCTCCTGAAAACACTTAAAAAATAAACAAGCAAGCCTGTAAGCCGAGTTCTGTGCGTTGTTCTGCATATGAGAAATCAACGTGCTTATCATTTATCTGGGTCTGCAATCACTTGCATCCTCTAGCGGCCTACCCATGTCGTCTTTCAGTTTGAAATACAGACGAGCAGTCTGTATCCTTTATAATAGTAACCGATGCAAACGCTATAACTATAATAGGAAACAACATTTACTTGGCCTTGCAACCCCTAAGGTTTACCGTGCCTTTGTTGTCACCAACAAAGCGGTGGGCTCTTACCCCACCTTTTCACCCTTACCTATTGCTAGGCGGTTTATTTTCTGTGGCACTAGCTGCTAACCATAGCCTTGAGGCTAAGGTGCCTTCCTGTTAGGAAGTAGGGTGCTCTGTGTTGCTCGGACTTTCCTCCCTGGAAACATTTCCAGAGCGATAAGCCAGCTTGCTTGTATTTTATCAATCATTCAAAGAGCGGAAGAAACGATTCCACCTTATTTTATGAAATCCACTTTTTTTAGCGTCTGTAGAAAACAAAACTAAAATACCCTTACCTACTATGTGATCCGCTGGCACAAATCCCCAAAACCTAGAGTCGATGGAATTATGCCTATTATCACCCATCATAAAATAATAGTCCTGTTGAAAGGTATAAGTCGTGACTTCTTTCCCATTCATCCATAATTTGCCATCTTCTACATGCACCTCTTCATTCGCATCGTATAATATAATCATCTTTTGGTATTTTTCAAGCGTATCATGGTTAATAGTTATCGTCATTCCTTTGGCAGGTACCATTATAGGTCCAAAATGGTCCTCATTCCAAGCTAAATCTTGGCTATGGGGATAAACCGACGGATTAAAAAACCCAGAAGGCATTAAGATAATCTCTATACCTTTCACATGAGGCAAAGCCTTCAAACTATCAGCAGTTTGTGGAGTGGTATTGACGAGGTATCCTTCCCTGACAGGCATGTATTCTTGAATATGATAGGAATTGAAAAAGTATTCTGTGAGCCTAGTAGAAGTCTGCAGGTAATATCTATACTGTAATCCTGGATAGGCAGATTGTTCTTCTCCATTGATATATACGTGTGCATTTTGGATATGCACTGTATCTCCAGGAAGTCCTATGCATCGTTTGATATAGTAGGTCCTGAGATCGCTGGGCTTATCGAGCTCGGTAATACAATTGAAGATGACTTTATCTCCCCGTTTGACCTTCGAGAAACCAGGCAGCCGATACATGGGTAATTTAATCCATGTTAAGTACGAGGGAATATCAGTACCCCTAATCGTTTGATGCATCAATGGAATTTGTAAGGGGGTCTGGGGAGTACGTGCTCCATAGTGTAACTTACTGACCAACATAAAGTCGCCAGCTAGTATGGTGCTTTCCATGGAAGAAGTGGGCACTTGAGAAGGCTCTACCACCAGCCAATGGATTAAGGAAGCGGTTACTAAAGCAAAAATTAACGCTTGTATCCACTCACGAATAGCAGATTTCTTTTTTGTTGGGTGTGTTTTTTTTGTAAATAGGTTCATAATATGGTTGGTATTGTTAATGGTGTATTATCGCTTTTCTAAGCCCTCTTCACTGGCACAAACCATCATCGCGAGGCCCAAAGGGCGGTGGCGATCCATAGCCAAATTTTATATTCGTCACTCGGCAGGAGCCGAGCGACTGTCACCAGACTGCCACAGCCGCGAGCGGCTTTGCCGTGACGAGGACTCGCAATAACGGCCTTACTCCTAAAATCCCAAGAAATTCTCCATACCCAACACCCCTTTTTTCCCTTGAATCCATTCGGCAACTAGTACCACACCCTGTGCTAGACTATCTCTATTTTTGGTAACATGCTTAATCGCTAGTTCTTCTAAAGGAGAACTATATTGAACCATATGCGTCCCCATGCTATGAGGTATTCTGTGAGAAACAATAGCAACTTGACTAGGTTCTGCTGTACTTGTATGGAGCCAACCTGTTTTTCTATTTAAGTTTTTAATAATACCTTCCGCCAGCTGAATAGCTGTACCACTAGGCTGATCTTTTTTAGTAATGTCATGCGTTTCTTCTAGGGTTACCTGAAATTCAGGGCATGGGTTCATATACTGAGCCAATAGCTCATTAAGTCTAAAAAACAACTGCATAGCCAGGCTGAAGTTGGTGGCATAAAAGAAAGTGCCCCCTTGCTCCTTGCAATATTGATCTATCTCGGGCTTGCGGTCCAGCCATCCTGTTGTGCCGCATATCACCGGGATACCTTGTTGTAGGCAAGTATATACATTGTGGTAAGCCGCTTTTGGCTGACTGAACTCTATGACCACATCTACGGACTTTGGATGGAAAGTATGCAATAGATCTGCATCCTTGGACCCTATTTGCCAGGCGATAATATGATTCCTTTGTAGGGCTATTCGCTCAATAGCCTTTCCCATTTTACCATACCCAATGAGTCCTATCTTCATCTTGATTTTTTGATTGTAAACTAATACTTAATCCAATGCTCGTATTTTGTGGGGTGCTACTATTACTATTGGGCTCTATAACAACTTCCAGATCATCCGACACATCAAAGGTTTTCAAAGTTCCTCCTACATAAGCCTCAAATACATTCAGCAAGTACCATACAAACATAGAAGCCACAAAGATAGTACGGTCCCTTTTTCGACTATCCATATAGTTTACTAGGTTAGGATATTGACTTTCACTGTCGCGAGTTATCTTCCCAGTTTTTTGATCTTTTTTTGGCTTACATTTGTCAAGAAGCTCTCTTTTGGAAGTAGTATACTCATCCTGATTATAGATAGCTCCCCAAGCCAATAATCCAAAAACCCCATATATGACGGGTATCTCCCAATAGCTTTTATTGTAAAGTTGTCCTAATCCAGGTATAACGGCAGAATATAACCATGCCTTTTGCGTGTCTATAGGGGCCTCTTCCAATAGTTTCTTTCTAGGATGTACTTTGGGTGGAGCAGTTTTTTTGTTTTCTTTTTCCGAAAATATACTAGGCTTCTTGCCTGGCTGCACAGTAGACAAAGTTTCCCATGACAGTCGCTCGGCTGTGCCGAATGACAAGTAATCTTGCAGGAGTGAGCTCCCGCAACCACTTGTTAAAGCAGGTTCATAGCGGAGGTCTTGGTAGGTAGGGTAGGACGGAGACGCAAGCGAGGACGCTTTTGCCAGAGAGTTATAAGGAAGATTTGGGGAGGCAAAAGCAGGTGCTGCCAAGGCTAGGCATAGCAGTAAGCTTCTATAACCATTGCGAAATGGATTGCCACGGCCACTATGTGGCCTCGCAATGACGGTCTGGATGGGTTGCCTTTGTATATCTTGCACATCAAACATAACTAAGAAACTAATAGGCGTGTAATTCTATTTAAGTCTTGCATATTGCTAAATGGGATGTTTATTTCGCCATTCCCCTGTGTGTAAGTACGGGATTTGACAGTAGTACCCAGCCGATTGGTAAGTTTGGTAGTGAGTGCTTCTAGTGAGCTAACTAATTGAGGGTCCTTAGCTATCTTTTTTTTAGTAGTTGGTTGGTTTAGAGATGCCTCTCTAGCTAGCTCTTCTACCTTTCTCACGGGTAAGTTCTGTTGAATAATCTCTTCTACAATATGAAGTTGATCTGTAGTAGATTTTACGTTGACCAGTGCCCGCGCATGGCCCATGCTAATCTTTTGATCCCGTAGCGCAATTTGAATATCTGGTGGAAGCCGTAGAAGCCGTAAATAATTGTTGACCGTTGTCCTGTCCTTACCTACCCGATTCCCTAGTTCTTCTTGTTTGATATTACATTCTGTTAGTAGCCGCTGGTAGGTTAATGCGATCTCTATGGGATTTAAATTCTCCCGCTGTATGTTTTCAACCAATGCCATCTCCAGCACCTGTTGATCATCTACTGTACGAATATAGGTGGGTACAGTTGTTAGTCCTGCTCTTGTGGCTGCTTGTAACCTTCTTTCTCCAGCAATCAATTGATATTTATTGGGCGATATTTGTCGAACCGTAAGGGGTTGTATAATTCCATGTACTTGAATAGATGCTTGTAGTTCTTCGAGTGCTTGTGGGTTGAAGTTTTTGCGGGGTTGTTGAGGATTGACTTCAATTTGATGGATAGAGATCTCACGTAAGGGGTTGATATTCCCGTTTTCTGTGAAGTAACTACTATCTTTTAGAATGGCTTGTAAGCCTCTTCCTAGCGCATTTTTTTTTTGTGACGTAGCTGCTGTCTTACTCATATAGTTACGCTATAGTTTGTTTGCTAATGATCTCTTGTGCAAGGTTCAGGTAACTAATGGCGCCTCTACTTTCCCCGTCATATAGAATAACGGGTTTACCAAAACCAGGTGCTTCGCTCAATTTAATGTTTCTAGGGATGATGGTATGGAAGACCATATCCCTAAAGTGTGTTTTTACCTCCTCTACAATTTGGTTGGCTAATCGTATTCTAGAATCGTACATCGTCATCAATAATCCTTCTATCTCCAAATTAGGATTTAGTCTAGTTTGAATAATCTTAATGGTGTTGAGTAGCTTACCCAAACCTTCCAAGGCAAAATATTCACATTGGATAGGTATAATTAGAGAGTCCGCAGCTGTTAGCGCATTGATCGTTAATAACCCTAAGGAAGGTGCGCAATCAATGATCGTATAAGCATATTGATTTTTAATTTGAGAAAGTGCGTCCCGCATCCTTTCTTCCCTATTTTCAAAGTTGATCATTTCCACTTCTGCTCCTACTAAGTTGATGTGAGAAGGGATGATTTCTAAATAGTCCAAGGCTGTCTTTTGTATTACGTCTTGTGGAGCTACTTCTCCAAGCATGCATTCATAGATACTATTTGTTACTTGTTGTGGGTCTATGCCTAGCCCGGAGGTAGCATTGGCTTGTGGGTCTACATCAGCTACCAATGTTTTGTGTTCTAGGACAGCTAGGCTAGCAGCTAGGTTAATGGCAGTGGTAGTTTTTCCAACACCGCCTTTCTGGTTGGCAATAGCTATTATTTTTCCCATCGGCGAGTTATTAGTGTGCTTGGTAATTTGTAGATGCGGTAATTTTATCCTTGTTCCTGATCAAAGTCTTAATATGAACGACTGCAGTGACATTCCCGCCCCTGTTCAAGCCAGGGGTAAACTTCGGCGGCAACCCCGTTGCACAGTCACTTTCCTCACTGCGAAGCCGAAGGCTGTGGCAGTCCTTTGCAATGACAAAGCCCATCAGTATGTAAGCTTACAGGGTGGCGATAATCCAGTCAAACACCACCCTATTAAACCAGTCTTCGAGCTTTCAGGTGTGACAAGTATATTTTTTTGACCTCATCTGTCTATATCCTATTATCTGTGGTGTCAGGAATTCATTCCTGACACTCCATCGACAGTAACAAATATCGATAATTTTTTAGACAGTTACTATAAGTGGTCTACAGTGGTTGCAGGATTATCACCACACCCCACAAGCTTGCGCAGTGACAGGGGTTGGCCACAGTTGCTTCGTAGTTTCGCAATGACGAACTCTTGCAACAGGCATGTGTGGCAGTCGTGTAAAAAACTTATCCAATAGGGCATCAGGAACTGCTCCTGATGCCAATTAGTGTCTGGAGTAGCTTCTGCCACCGCTACCCGCTACTCCCTGGAAACCTACCCAGGGGGTATAGAAATTACTTATGTGCCCTGCGTCAACTGCGTAAAAACATCTTCTAAACTTCCTTGTTGAGTTAATTCATCCAATGGGGCGGACAAACGTAGCTTTCCTTGGTATAAGATCATCACTTGGTCACAGATAGCAGTCACTTCTTGCATCATATGCGTAGAAAGCAGAATAACCTTCTCATGGCTTAGTTCCTTGATAACTGCCCGCATATGATGAATTTGATTGGGATCTAGCCCCGTTGTAGGTTCATCTAAGATTAATACAGGTGGATTATGCATAAGTGCTTGTGCCAATCCTACCCGTTGTCGGTAGCCTTTGGATAAGGCACCCAGCTTTTTGTGCTGCATATCTCCTATGCCACATTGCTCCACTACGTCATGCGCCCTGGATATACTCTTTTTTCTTGCGAGACCATGAACACTGCCCATCAAATGGAGGTATTCATGCACATACATGTCTAGATATAAGGGGTTATGTTCTGGTAAGTAACCTATCTGCCTTTTGGCTTGTGTAGTTTCTTTTTGCAGGTCGTACCCGCAAATATAGACTTCTCCTTCAGAAGGTGCTAGATAGCCCGTTAGCAACCGCATAGTGGTAGACTTACCTGCACCATTGGGTCCTAGTAGGCCTACTACTTGTCCTTGCTCGATCTTGAAGTTGAGTTGATCTACTACGAGTTGGTGATGAAAGCGTTTAGAGAGATGATGTACGTCGATGGACATAGGGAGTGAAAATAAAAAGGCAAATCAAGTATCGACCGCTACAACCATCTACCCTTGCTTCCTTCCAGACCTGGGGGAGTTCAACAGGAGCTGGACATACTGATTTGCCATCTCAAATTTACGTCATGTGAAGCATAGTTTCAACAAGCCTTTGGACAAAGATCAAAAACAGGAACATGACTTATCCAATTATTGCTAATTCTCCCTAATTTAGCCAACTATGAAACGCGTAGCTTTTTATATAGTAGGTTGCAAACTCAACTTTTCGGAGACTTCTGCTGTGGCTCGGCTGTTTATAGAACAAGGTTATCAAAAAGTAGCATTTGAAGACAACCCGCATATCTTCGTCATCAACACCTGTTCTGTAACTGACCATGCAGATAAGAAGTGTCGGCATATTGTTAAAGAAGTGCTCAAGGTATCTCCCTAAGCTTTTATCATTGCCATGGGTTGTTATGCCCAACTAAAACCACAGGAGATAGCCAGTATTCCGGGGGTAGATGCCGTATTAGGAGCCAACGAAAAGTTTAAGCCCTTAGAGCTTATCCGGGATTTTGATAAAAGAGAGCAAGCCGAAGTCTATGTCTCCTGTATCAAGCATGTCAATACTTTTACCCAAGCTTATTCTATAGGGGATAGGACCCGCACTTTCTTAAAGGTCCAAGACGGATTTAATTACCATTTTTCTTTTTGTACCATACCGCTAGCTAGCTAGCGACAACAGCAGAAGTGATAGTGTTGAAAATATCGTAGCGCAAGCCAGGCAGCCCAGCAAGGCTCCCAATAGATCGTTTTAACGGGCGTCAATATAGGGGATTATGGCATCACCGACAATCGTCGAAAAACAAACTTCTTGGCGTTGTTAAAGGCCCTTGAACAAGTAGAAACCATCAAAAGGTTTCGCATTTCTTTCATAGAGCCCAACCTACTAAACGATCAAATTATCCAGTGGCTAGCACATTCTCAGCGCTTTGTACCCCATTTCCATATGGCCCTTACAGTCCGGGAACAATGAGATCCTCCAGCTCATGCGTCGCCGCTATGAGCGGTAGTTATATCCAGAAAGGGTTGCACATATCAAAAAGCTAATGCCTCATGGGTGTATAGGAGTGGATGTAATTGTAGCGTTTCCTGGGGAGACGGAAGCAAAGTTCCTAGATACTTACCAATTCCTCAACGAATTGCCTATTTCCTATTTGCATGTATTTCCTTACTCAGAACGAGACAACACCCAAAA
>CAZZEE010000045.1:0-8331 GCA_964652695.1 uncultured Cytophagales bacterium | reverse complement strand
CTACTTCGCTATATTTATTGAGTGTCTATCTATGTATCAACACTCTCAAAATTTTACTATATCTGGACAAGAAAAAACATTGAACCTGTAGCTAGACATAAAAAGGTATTGTTAAGTATCTACATAACCAGTCCCCTAAAAGAATGATGTTGAAGCCCCAACTAGCTAATCTATTTAAAGGAAACAAAAATTGACAGGATATATCCTCCTAATAATAGCCTCTCTTCCATCCAGCTAACCTTACGTCTCCTGTATCTGCAGTTTCCACAATTTACTATATAGGCTGGAGGGATTATGAACAAGCTGTTCATGCGTACCCTCTTCCACAATAGTTCCCTTGTCGAGCACAATGATGCGATCCAAGTATTTCAGGGTAGATAGCCTGTGAGCAATAGCAATGACGGTCTGTTGCTTACTACCCATCAAGGTATTCAAACTTTTTTGGATCAACTTTTCGGTTTGGCTATCCAATGCAGAAGTAGCTTCATCTAGCAAAAGGATAGGTGCATGTTTCAAAATAGCTCTGGCAATAGCAATCCGCTGGCGCTGCCCTCCTGATAACTTGATGCCTCTCTCCCCCGCATGAGTTTTGTATTGTTCTGGCAAGCTCATGATAAAATCGTGGATATACGCTTTCTTGCAAGCTTCCATTACTTCTTTTTCAGTGGCTTCTGGATTTCCATATCGCAAGTTATCTAACAAACTCCTGTGAAAAAGTATGGTATCTTGTGGAATCACAGCAATTTTAGCCCGCAATGATGCCTCAGTTACCAGGTTGATATTTTGACCATCTATCAAGATTTGTCCTTGCGAACAGGTAAAATAACGCAGCAGCAGATTAAAGAGCGAGGATTTGCCCGCACCTGAGTGACCTACTACGCCTATCTTTTCTCCTGCAACAATAGTGAGGTTCAAGTCTTTGAAGACCAACTCTGCAGTCGGATAATTAAAGGAAACATGCCTAAATTCGATCGTAGGAGATGTAATACGTAGCGGCTGTGCTATAGGCAAATCTAGATTCTCTTGTTTTTCAAATAAAATAGAGAAGGCACTTTTGAGGTCTCCAATTTCACGCAGCACATCTTGGAAAGACATGGTTGCCCGCCACATATCTTCTGATAACGCTAGGGTCAATCCCAGCACAAACGCAAAATCACCAATAGAAATCAACCCCTGCGTCTTGAGATAGATGGCATATAATAAGATGAAAGCAAACTTAAAGATATAGAGTACACCACCTATGAACTGAATCTTAAAATCATACTTATACAAAGCCAACTGCTTAGGTACAAAGTCGTGTTTGATATGCTTATCTAGCAACTGCAATTCACGTTTATGGGCAGCAAAAGCAAAGATGGAGATAACATTCATAACCTTATCAGACACCTGCCCGATGAGTGCATGCTGGCTTTCTGATTCCGCAAAAGCCAGTCGATCTAACTTTTGAGAAAGTTTGTACATAATACCAAAAAAGAGTATGCTCCATCCACAGAGGAATAAGCCCAATTGCGTATTTACCATCATCAAGACACTAATATTAACTACTATCTTGAGACCTACTAAACCGATACCATGATGGAACTCCGACCAGAGACGGTCATAACCATTTAAGATTCCTTTTACTTTGCTTGTAATAGCACCTGTAAAGTTATTTTGGAAATAGTAATAAGAATGATGTTGTACATAATCATAAGCATCTAGTAAAAAAGATCTTCGCACATAGGGCAAAGATTTCCAAGCAGCCACGTGACTGAGACGCCAAATGACCTCTAAGCTAAAATTAGCTCCTAAAAAAAGTGCAATAGGACCTACTATACGTTGATAGCTAAGCAACGTAGGCATATCCGCTAGTACATCTAATAGTAATTTAATGGAGTAATTATAGGCAAATGGATAAAAGCTGGTAAAAACAGTTGGTATAAGCATGACTGCATAATACCACTTGTATGGTTTAACGTGTTTCCAAAAAAACCCAAATATAGATGTCGATTTCATCGTTATGCTGCCTACACAACCGAGACCCTCCTGCCACATGCAGTAGAAGCTGGTAAAAAACTTAAATAGTAATATTAATCAATCGTACTTATATACACAATAGCTGCTTCATAAAGTGAAGCTTCTTATTTTTAAATTATAAGGGAGCCGCCCCGCCTACCTATGAGTAAAAACACCTCATATAGCTAGCTGATTATTTGATTTGTGCTTGAATAGCCTTGGCCATATCAGCTAATTCTACCTGTGTACAGGACAAAGGGGGTTTCCTAAAATCTATATCATATACACTGTTGAGTGGCACTAGGTGAATATGTGCATGAGGTACTTCTAATCCCACAACCGCCATCCCTACACGCAAGCAAGGCACCACGGCTTGAATCCCTTTAGCTATCCACTTGGAAAATACCATCATCTCACCCAGCAAGGCATCATCCAAGTCAAAGATATAATCCACCTCTACCTTGGGTACTACCAACGTATGCCCTTTCGCCAAGGGCCGTATATCCAAAAAGGCAATAAACCGCTCATTCTCAGCTACAATATGAGCTGGAATGTGTCTATGGATGATTTGGGTAAATATGCTTGGCATAGATATACGCTATTTCTTTTTAGCTTTTATCCCCTCCATGTCATACTTATGGCATGCCACACACCCACGCGGCTCGTAGTGATGGTCCTGGAAAAAATCTTAAACAAGTTCTTAACAACCATTAAAAACTGATATCCAAAATTTCAAATTCGATCTTTCCAGCAGGGGCATCTACAATAGCAATCTCTCCTACTTTCTTGCCTAGCAGGCCTTTGCCAAGTGGTGATTCGATAGAGATCTTAGCATCATTGAGATCGGCTTCTTCCTCAGATACCATCGTATAGGTGCTTTCTTTGTTCAGCTCATTATTTCTGATCGTTACTTTAGACAAAATGGTTACGGCAGAAATGTTGATATTTTCTTTGCTCATTACCCGGGCACTGATCATCAGCTCTTCCAACTTGGCTATGCGACGCTCCAAGGTCTCTTGCGCTTCTTTGGCTGCATCATATTCCGCATTCTCACTTAAGTCGCCTTTGTCGCGCGCTTCCGAAAGTTGTTCTGCAACCTTGAATCGACCTTCAGTTTTTAACTGGGTTAATTCATCTTTCAAACGCTGTAAGCCCTCCTCCGTGTAATAAGTAACTCTTTCGATACTTTCCATAATTATATTAGTTTGTAAATCTGTATTTAAAATCTTGTTTTGTGATGAAACCTTGTGTGCTCTTTATATGCTTTTTATCAGTTAAGAGTTTAATTTTCTAGATTGCTGGCTAAGCTATTGTGCTTATAGCGTGGGTGGTTGGTTTTAACTACTGTACTTCCTCTGCAACCTTCTTCTTTTGCTCCTTGTGTGCGGTGGTGGCAGAACTGAAACGCATTCGCTCGCAGTGCGACTTCTGCCACTCAATCAGGTACGGTGGCTCTAATCTCTATGGTGATAATATCTTCTACACCCTGCAGCTGCCACGATCCTTTGGACCTCGCAGTGACACGCAACGATACCCCCTCTGCCACGGATCTTCGATCCTCGCAGTGAAAGGAGTTGCCACGGTCGCTTGCGTTACTGAGAAACATGCAAGTAACAAAAGGTCAAAAATAGCTTAATTTTATCGGCCAGCAATAAGAAGCAAGATAAAACTACTTACCACAAACCAAAATGTATAACCACTTAAACTAGGTATAATAATGAATTGGAGTTGCATACCTACAGCTAACAGTACAATAATTATAGCAATAATTCGTAATTTTAGCTTTGTTTGTTGGCTCATCATGTTTTTATCTCCTTCCATAAAGGATAAAGGTTATTAATTTAATAAAACCTTTATTAATAAATAAAACCTTAGGGCACCCCTGTTAGTGCATGCCCTAGAACTAGCAATTTAGCAAATAAATTATAAATATAAAATGGCAGTCATCGGCATAGATCCTTTAGTAGCCCAAAATCTCCTTGAGCAAGGGAACGTTGTTGCCATTCCTACCGAAACAGTATATGGTTTAGCAGCCAATGTATACAACGAAATAGCTGTTTCCAAAATATTTAGCATCAAACAACGACCTTTATCTAATCCACTGATTGTTCACATAAGTAGCCTTGCTCAGATTCACCAAGTTATTAGCCATTTCCCTCCTCTAGCAGAAAGGCTGGCGATGCATTACTGGCCTGGGGCGTTAACATTGCTTCTTAATAAAAGAAGTAAGATTCCCGATCTTGTTACTGCTGGTAGCGTAAAGGTCGCTGTACGCATTCCTAATCATCCGCTTACTTTACAACTACTCAAGAATTTAGATTTCCCCTTAGCAGCACCTAGTGCCAATCCCTTTGGCTACATCAGTCCCACCACGCCTGAGCACGTCCACGAGCAGCTGGGTAGTCAAATACCTTATATCCTAAACGGGGGTGCATGTACAATAGGAATCGAATCTACGATTGTAGGTTTTGAGGATGAAAAAATCATTATCTATAGATTAGGAGGCGTCAGTATAGAATCCATTGAACAAATCGTTGGCCCCGTTACCATTCACAATCCAGTGAAGCACCTACCAAAATCCATAGTAACCCCAGGCAACTTTATACAACACTATTCACCTACTAAACCACTTAAAATAGGTCCCATCCCAGCGTTACTAGCAACCTATGGACATCAGAAAATAGGCATCCTAGGCTTTGACAAATATTATGAAGGGGTAAATGAACAACAGCAAGTTTTACTTACTCCAAGTGGTAGTTTAAAGGAGGCAGCTCATAACCTTTTCACTGCTCTGCGACAATTAGATCAGATGCCTATTGACATGATATTGAGTACTTACGTACCAGAAACTGACCTAGGAAGGGCTATTAATGACCGACTAATGCGGGCCAGTGCTCATAGAGCGTAGATATAAAGATTGGTTTTGAGTACAAACAATATATTTTTTGCGCCACCAAGGATTTTGTTGGACCAAAAGAAATTGGCAAGAAACCGAAAGAACATGGCAACCAATGACTTTATAATATAGTCGTCGCTCGGCTGAAGCCGAGCGACTGCTTTAAGAATTAAATTATAAGCTACTAGTAACAATATTTAAAAATGTACTTGGTCCTCCAAATACAGTAAAATAGATTCCCACGCCCCTTTGGGGCTCGCAATGACTGACTTTTCACCGTCATGGCGAGGGACTGCCACAGCCGCTCTGCCACGGCTCTTCGAGCCTCGCAGTGACGGCGGCTTCGCAGTGACGGAAGTGACCGCGGCCATCCATTTTAAATTTAGTTACTTAACTAGCCACTTATATTAAAAATTAAAAAGCAGATACTTATGAGATATATACAGGATTATAATTTTCAAGGTAAAAAAGCCTTGATTCGCGTAGACTTCAACGTCCCTGTGGATGAACAAGGGCACATTACTGATACCACAAGAATTGATAAAACACTTCCTACCATTCGAAAAGTATTGTCAGATGGCGGAGCAGCCATCCTTTTATCCCACCTCGGAAGGCCTCAAAAAGGTGATACGAGTTCTTACTCCCTGCAGCAGCTCGTTCCTTACCTACAAGATGCACTGGGGGCCTCTGTCATCTTCTCCCAAGATTGCATAGGAGCTGATGCCACCCTCAAAGCCAAAGAGCTACAAGAAGGACAAGTATTATTACTAGAAAATGTCCGTTTCCATGCCGAAGAAGAAAAAGGGGATCCTACCTTTGCACAAGCCTTGGCTAGACTGGGCAATGTGTATGTCAATGATGCCTTTGGTACCGTTCACCGTAAGCATGCTTCTACCTATACCATTACACAGTATATACAAGATAAAATAGTAGGTTACCTACTACAAGAAGAAACCAAACATGCTAATAAACTATTATCCAATAGTAACCGACCTTTTACAGCCCTTGTGGGAGGTACTAAGGTTGCAGACAAATTACAAGCCATAGAATCTTTACTCGATAGACTAGATCACTTACTTATTGGTGGGGGGGTAGCTAATACTTTTCATCGAGCACTAGGAGGTCAGCTAGGTAATTCTATAGTAGAAGTTGATCAGCAGGAGGTTGCACTAGCTATTTTAAAGCAGGCCATTGCAAGCGGAGTAAATGTGGTTTTGCCTACAGATGTAGTGATAGCTGACCAGTGGAATAATAGAGCCCGTACAGATATTATACGTAGTGATGCTATTCCAGACGGTTGGATGGCAGTAGATATAGGGCCTCATACCCAAGATCTATTTAACACTATTATTCACCAATCTCAAACTATCTTGTGGACAGGTCCAATAGGTGGTTTTGAGATAACCGCTTTTAGTCAAGGAACACAAGCTACATTAGAAGCAGTAGCCCAAGCTACTAAGAAGGGGGCCTTCTCCCTCATTGGAGGCGGGGATTCCGCTACTGCTGTTGCTAAATTTGGCTATACCAACAAGGTTTCTTATATCTCTACAGGGGGGGGCGCTTTGTTGGCTTATTTAGCTAACCCCAATCTACCCGCTATGAAGGCCTTAGATTATTAAATTAGATGAATAAAAAAGGTTAAAAATTTTATATATGAATTTTATGAAAAGCTTACACTTCAAAAAATTATTACTAAACACCTTCATTATAAGCTGTTTAGGGCTAGCCACTGCACAGACAGGATGGGCCTCTACCAAGAGTCAACAGAAAAACACGAATGCCCAAAAATCGTCCAAGGCAACTAAAGCAAACAAGGGCTTGAGAATGGGGAGAGCAATATATAGTCACCAAACGCTAGAAGAGGTGTATGGGCAAGGTAAAACAGAATTGGATCATGTGACCGTACAAGGAAAGACTCAAGTTTTTGGAAAGTGTAAGATAAAAAATTCACAATTGAACACCCTCAAGGTGCAAGGGAGAACGAATATTATCAATACTAGCATCCAAGGAGCAGCATCCGTTCAAGGAATGACGGAGATAGCTAATAGCCAACTGAATAAATTAAAGGTGCAAGGTAAGTTGCGTATAAGCGAAAGTATTGTTAAAGGTAAGCTCAAAGCACAAGGGAAATTCCAGGCTATTCAGACTAATTTTATAGGTCAAGTACATACTATGGGTCATTTTAGAGCACAAGATGCTGCTTTTCAACAGGAGGTACATATTGTAGGTAACATACATGCTTATCAAACTTCCTTTGCAAACACCCTTACTGCTGTAACCCAGGAAATAATACTTCACGATACAACTACCCAAGATGTATATATCAAGGATAGCAAGAATGAAATAAAGAAATGGGGTAAAAAGTATAAGTTTTTAAGTTTTTTGGCTGATAAACAGGATGAACCTCAACTAGTTACCTTATCTGGTCAAACAATTATACAGGGCTCCATCACCTTTGAAAACGGAAAAGGTATGGTGGTGCTGGGAGATGGAGCACAAATAAAAGGAGAAGTGATAGGGGGTACAATCAAGCAGCTTTGAAAATTCTATAAATAGGTTGAAATACAGAAATGATAAAATACCTCATTATTGGCTTGGGAAACATAGGTCCTGCATATGAGCTAACACGTCATAATATTGGATTCCAAGTAGTAGACCAACTGGCAGCCGAACACCAGGCAAAGTTCCAAATAGACCGATTAGCTTTTGTGACTTCCTTGAACTATAAAGGCAGGTCTATTTACCTGATCAAGCCCACTACGTATATGAATAATAGTGGTAAAGCTGCTCAATACTGGGTCAATCATTTGAAAATACCTATTGAACATAGTTTAACGGTAGTAGATGACCTGGCTTTACCTGTAGGTAAACTACGGCTAAGGTCCCAAGGAAGTAGCGCCGGACATAATGGACTCAAAAGCCTAGAAGCTTACCTTCACACACAAGCCTATCCCCGACTACGATTCGGTATAGGGGATGATTTTCACAAAGGGCAGCAAGCAGACTATGTGCTAGCACCCTTTAAGCGACAAGAATTAGAGCAACTATCTACGCCCATTGGACAAGCCTGTCAGATGATTTTATCTTTTTGCACAGTAGGAGTTGCCAAGACGATGGAGCAGTATAATGCAGATACATCTACGCAGTAGTTAAGGAAGGACAATATCTCCAAACAGCCACCCTCCTATTTACCGAAATATAGGTGCAAGCAAGCAACAAATAATCCTCAGCTGACTAGCAAGATTCCTGTAACAAAAAGGTATTGTTAATATTTAGTTAATATTTAAGAACTCTTAAAATCGCCAAAAATAGTAATAAGAACGCATATTTTTTCTCGAAAAAAAGCTTAAAAAGTTGCAAATAAATTGCAAGCAAATGTCATTTTTTTGAGAGTGTTGATACATAGATAGACACTCAATAAATATAGCGAAGTAGTGGAT
>CAZZEE010000044.1:0-8493 GCA_964652695.1 uncultured Cytophagales bacterium | reverse complement strand
CGATTGCCACGCCACTATGTGGCTCGCAATGACGCGCAGTGACGGGGCCTCGCAAGGACGACCGACATTTCAATCTTCAACTACGGAGGTCGCGAGTGGATTCGAACCACCGTAGGGGGTTTTGCAGACCCCAGCCTAGCCGCTCGGCCACGCGACCATTTTGGAATGTCAGGGTAGGACCCTGACATCACTAGGACTCAACGTGGTCACCTTTCTTTGCTTTTGCTTTCTCTTTAGGAACAGTAGGCTGTTGTTCTTCTTTTTGTGCATCTAGCTGTTTCTTCAAAGTAGCTAATTCTTCTATATCCCCTAAGGTGGACTTTTCTGCTGTAACAAAATTACCTACACTTCGTGGTTGAAACTCTTTCTTAGCAGCAGGCTTGCTTGTCTTGGTACTGGTCTTATGCGCCAGCACGATTCGTTTATTTTGTTTAGAGAACTCAATGATCTCGAATTCTAGTTGCTCATTCACAGCAGCTTCTTGTCCATTTTCTTTCATAAGGTGTCGCTTAGGAACAAAACCTTCTAGTCCATAGGGAAGTTGTATGAAGGCCCCTTTATCAGTTTTCTTAATAACAGTACCCTGATGTATGGATCCTATTTGGAATATATTTTCGTAAGCCTCCCATGGGTTTTCATCTAGCTGTTTTAAGCCTAGGGAAAGCCGCCTGTTCTCTCGATCAACCTCAAGTATAAGAAGCGCTAGCTTATCGCCTAGTTTAAGCATATCTGCAGGATGGTTTATTTTTTTAGTCCATGATAGGTCAGAAATATGCAATAATCCATCTACCCCTTCTTCTAGCTCTATCAATGCTCCGAAGTGAGTGATACTCTTCACAGTGCCTTCGTGTTTCGTACCAGCTGAATACTTTTGTTCTAATCCTTCTTGTGCCCAAGGATCTGGAGTAAGGTGCTTGGTACCTAGTGACATTTTCTTTTCTTCTCTATCTAAGCTCAAGACAACGGCTTCTACTTCATCTCCAATATGGAGGAAGTCTTCAACCTTCTTAAGCTGCTGAGACCAAGACATCTCGGATATGTGTATCAACCCTTCAACCCCTGGAATAATTTCCAAGAAAGCACCATAGTCCGCCATGTTAACTATTTTCCCTTTAACCTTGGCACCTACTTGAATGTGATCTGGCAACTGCTCCCATGGGTTAGGGGTCAGCTGTTTCATGCCTAGAGAAATACGCTTCCGTTCTTCATCAAAATCTGTAACTACTACTCGGATCTTCTGTCCTAGCTCTAATACTTCTTCGGGGTGGTTGATTCTTCTCCAAGCAATATCCGTAATATGCAATAGCCCGTCTATGCCTCCCAACCCAACAAATACCCCAAAACTGGTCATATTTTTGACGATACCTTCTAATACTTGTCCTTTAATGAGCTTACTGAGGATGGTGGTCTTTTGATTTTCTAAGCTTCTTTCTATCACTGCTTTGTGAGAAACAATGACGTTATCGGTCTGGTGGTTAATTTTGATGACAACTACATCGATGGTTTTATCTAAGAAAATATCGAAATCGCGGACTGGCTTAACATCTATTTGGGAGCCTGGCAAGAAAGCTTCTACACCTTCTAGGTCTACAATAAGCCCTCCCTTAGTTCTTCTTCTAACAACCGCTTCTAGAATAGTACCCTTTTCAACAGAATCGTGAATAATTTCCCAAACTTTCATCAGCTTGGCTTTCTTTCTGGAAAGTACTAACTGTCCCTTGCTGTCCTCTTGCTCTTCTATGTACACATCCACTTCATCTCCTACCTTGATATCTGGCATATCACGGAATTCAGAAAGCGATATAAGCCCATCTGATTTAACACCTATATTGATGATGACATCCCGGTTAGTAATGCCCACTATAGAGCCTTTAACTACCTGAGCTTCTACTACAAGCTTAAGATTGTCTTCATATAATTTTTTTAATTCTTTTCTTTCTTCCCCGCTATAATCCATTCCAAATTTTGTAATGTTATGGTCCCCGTGTAAGGTTTCAACTTTTTCTTTCATTTGTTTTAAATCCTAGTTAATACGATGTCAAAATTTTCGTGGGTAATAATTACCCTTGCTCTATGTCCAGCCAGCCAATGTCTGGCAAATATAAAGGTTGTTGGTATAATTACGAAATAGAAACGATTTTCTTATTTATTTTATGTGCTCCATAACGCTGCTAATATGAAAAAAGTACTAAAAAATAAGGAAATACAAAGGAGAAGATTAAGATGGGGAATTATAGTCATCTTAGCTACAATCGCTATTTTGGCAACCATGTGGCTAACACACTCCAACATTTACACGCCTAAGCCCTATGGCCACCCACACATTCCCCTACCTGCTCATACCTATACGCCCTTAGCAGATAGTTTTCCTTATAGTTTTGAGGTTTCTACACATGCAGTGGTTGAACCGGATACCTCTTCTATAGCCGAACCTTATTGGATCAACATACACTATCCTAACTTCCAAGCTGATATACAGATTACTTATAAACCTGTCAGAAATGACAAGAAATTGCTACATACGTACCTAGAAGATTCCTACAAGTTGAGCATGAAACACCAGATACGTGCTTATGCCATTGATAGCGAAGTTATACAAACGTCTCACGGCATAACGGCTACGCTGATAAGGCTGGAGGGACAAGTACCTACACCTTTTCAATTTTATACCACTGACGCTATGAATCATTTTTTAAGAGGGGCATTATATTTTCCTACTTCCTTAGAGAATGACTACCTGGCCCCTGTGATCGAATTTATCAAAGTGGATATCATGCATCTGTTGAATACGCTACAATGGAAGAAGCCTGTAAAAAAGTAATTCTCTATGAGACTTCCTTGAAATAGAGGCAGGATCTCTACTCCTGACTCTACCCAATATAAATAAATGGATCGTCACGCCCCTCTGCAACGGTTCTTCGATTGCCACGCCACTATGTGGCTCGCAATGACGCGCAGTGACAGGGGCTCGCGATGACGTTTTTTAGGTTAGTTCCTTACCTATGTCAAACGTCTCCAGGTAATTGGCTACTCTTTTTACAAACTGTCCACCCAAAGCTCCATCTACAACCCGATGGTCGTAGGTATGGGAGAGATACATCGTATGTCGGATAGCGATCTGATCTCCTGTAGGAGATTCAACAACCATGGGTTTTTTAACGATGGCCCCTACTGCTAGAATAGCTACTTGAGGTTGCATGATGATGGGAGTGCCCATCAAGTTTTGGAAAGAGCCTATGTTAGAAATGGTATACGTACCGTCCACTACGTCGTCTGGGAGCAGCTGCGCATTTCTAGCATTATTGACTAATTGATGAACCCGAATAGCTAGTTCCGCTAATGTCAGCTGATCTGCATCCTTCACTACAGGAACAATGAGATTACCATCTGGCAAGGCAACAGCCAGACCAATATTGATAGCCTTATGTTTAATAATGTATTCTCCCATCACAGATACGTTAATCATCGGGAAGGCTTGAATCGTATGAGCTACTGCCTTCATGAAGATAGGTGTATAGGTGAGGCCGATGCCTGTTTTCTCTTTAAAGGCAGCTCCATACTGTCGCTTTCCTGCCACTAAGTTCGTGACATCTGCCTCCACAAACGAGGTTACATGGGGGATGGTATGTACCGCTGTCACCATCCGTTCTGCTATTAGCTTCCGAACCCTATCCATCTGGATTACCTCATCTTCTGGGCGGGTATGTTGTTGTACCATCTCCATGGTTAGTACTGGCTGCGGTGTGACTATAGGCTGTTTTCGATGGGTAAGATAGGCTAATAGATCTTGTTTAGTGACCCGATTGCCTTTACCTGTGCCAGGTATCCTTTCTATTTCCTGCAAGGGGATATGCTCTTCTTGTGCCATGTGCCGAACCAAGGGCGAATAAAATCTACCTGATGCATCATAGAGGGGCAACTGGGTAGGAGTAGCCGGACCAGTGGAAGCAATAGATGGGGCAGGCTGTGAGGATATGGTTAACGGTTGTGGTGCTGGAGGAGGTACGGAAGCAACGGGCTGTCCTGCTGGGACGTTTGCTGTTTCCATGATGGCAATAGGCGCTCCTATAGCAATCACTTGTCCTGGTTGCACTAGAATCTTCTTCAACTTACCCGTATAGGGCGCAGGTATATCAGAGTCGACCTTGTCCGTGGCTACCTCTAGCATAGACTCAGACTCCACAAGCGTATCACCTTCTTGTTTGAGCCATTTAATGATGGTGGCTTCCATGACGCTTTCTCCCATCTTGGGCATAATAATCGATAATTCTTGCATCATTCTAAGTTAATATATTATGAAAAACAAGTTTTCTTAAGCCAAGAAGGCCCCATACATTCTCCTCTCCCACCTAATCACAAATATCCCCTAACAAAGTGGCCGACGTACAGGTCTTAATATGTACATTCACATACTTGCCTTTCGCACAACCTTGATTTTTAAATACTACTACCTTATTCGTGTTCGTACGCCCTTGCCAATAGTCATTGGATTTTTTAGAAGGTCCTTCTATTAGTACCTGATAAGTTTGACCTATATCTTTCAGATTGCTTGCTAAGGAATGTTGCCGTTGCTTGTCAATGATCTCCTGGAGCCTTGTTTTTTTAACTACCAAAGGCACATCATCTGCATACTTCCTAGCGGCTAACGTTCCAGGCCTTTCAGAGTAGTAAAACATATAGGAGAAGTCATACTGTACCTCGTCCATCAAAGAAAGGGTGTCTTGGTGATCTTCTTCCGTCTCCGTACAAAAGCCAGCGATCATATCAGAAGAGATGCCACAGCTAGGTCCTACGATATTTCGTATGTCTCTCACCTTTTGCAAGTACCATTCTCGGTCGTAGGTTCTGTTCATCAGTTGAAGGATTCTGCTGTTGCCACTTTGTACAGGTAGGTGAATGTATTTACAGATGTTATCATGTGCTTTCATGGTATGAAGCACCTCGTTGGTAATATCCTTGGGATGGGAAGTGGAAAAACGTACGCGTAAGTCTGGGTGGATTTGTGCTACTTGAGCCAGTAGCTGTGCGAAGTTAATGATCTCCTGCACATCAACCCTTGCTTGCTGGATCTCTACTACTTGGCTATCAACTTGGTTGAGGACAGGGAAAGCACTGTGGCCGTTTGCTACTTTGGTAGTAGATGGCTTTGTAGGGGACCATTTATAAGAATCTACATTTTGACCCAGCAGCGTCACCTCTCTATATCCTTGCTCAAAGACCTCCCTAGCTTCTCTAACTATGGAATAAGGATCTCGGCTCCTTTCTCTACCGCGGGTAAAAGGTACTACACAGAAGGAGCACATATTATCACAACCACGCATAATGGAGATGAAGGCAGTAACTCCATTAGAGTTTAAGCGCATAGGGCTGATATCTGCATACGTCTCCTCTCGCGACAAGAAGGTGTTAATGGCTCTATGCCCACCATCTACTGTTGCTACTAGCCGTGGTAAATCTCGGTAAGCGTCAGGACCCGCTACAATGTCTACCAACTTTTCTTCTTCTAATAGTTGTTGCTTAAGTCGCTCAGCCATACAACCTAGCACCCCAATGATTAAGTCTGGCTTATGACGTTTGATTTGATTAAACTGTGACAAACGCTTTCGCACAGTTTGTTCAGCCTTATCCCGAATGGCGCAAGTATTGATGAAGATGAGATCAGCTTGCTCATAACTAGTAGTCACTGCAAAGCCATGGGGCCGCAAGATTGATACTACTACTTCACTATCTGCCAGATTCATCTGGCAGCCATAGCTTTCCATGTATAAATTTCGTATAGGAAGCGTAGAAGCAGTAACATCGCTAGAATCTTCGAGGGTATGTAGCTCTAAGGACGGGGTGGAGGGGATGATGGGTGCGCTATTTTCCATGGTTCTTCTGTAAGAATAATTAAGCTTAAGACTTTTTTGCACAAAATATAAAAACTGTTATCGCAAGGCCCGGAGGGCCTTGGCTTGTCATTGCGAGCCGCGTCACTGCGCATCATTACGAGTCACATAAGTGGCGTGGCAATCGAAGAGCCGTGGCAGAGGGGCGTCGCAATCCATACTACGGTTTTCACACTGATATTACTTACATCTTGCACACTGGATTATCGCAACCTTGCAGGCCCTATATTAATGATCCCTTGCGGGTTTATCTGCCAACCGTCCAACCATACCAAACGATGAGCCCCGTCATTGCGAAGGAAAGAAGTGACTGCGGCAACGGGGTTATCGCAACCCCTATAGAATCACGCAATGATGACCCTCGTCCTTGCATGGGACTGCCCGCAGCCTTCGGCTTCGCAGGGACGGCAGTGACCGTGGCAACGGAATTCCTGCCTTTACAGGGACAACACAGTAGTCGTTTATATCAAGATCTCAGCAAAAAATAAGTATATGCAGTGGCAATTTACAAAAATGAAGCAACTATCTACCCTTACAGGTTCCTAATTTTTTTAACAGGATCACCACTAGACAACCCAGGCAGAGGCATAATAATGCTTGTAAGATATAAGGATCTTTTTTGTAAAGAAGTTGAAATTGAGTTGGTAATATACTTTGCTCTATCAAAAAGTTATGTGTGCTCCCATCTGGGGAATAAAGAGTAGCAAGGCAATAGTACTAGAAGTGCTGGGGATGCCTTCAATGGTTACCATACCCACGCCTTGAAGGAATAATAGTAAGTAGCGTTTCATGTGCTCCTGCCAATTGGTACTCTATTGGTTATCATAATGCCCCTCCCACCCAAGAATAAGAATATGGATGGCACCTTCCTGGAGAATTACCTTATAAACAAATCTAACCTTCCCATTTATTCTTCGGGATATGCATCCTTCGTATCCCCGGAAAGGATGGCTTAAAACTTCTGGGTTACCAATACCCACTGCAGCCCATTGAGCCTGTTGTATATCTTCCATGATTTCTTTAATCTTTTTATTTTTGGAATCCCGGAGGAAAATTTCAAAAGCTTCTTTCTCCTTATCGGTTAGAAATGTAAATTGGATAGTTGGTCTGGGAGCAGCAGCATGGGTTATATTTAATTTTCTAGGTTTGGCGCTTAATAGTGCTTGTTGTTTTTTCCTTTCTTTTAACAATTGGATACGTTCTTTGGCTAGGGTTCTGCTGGATAGCTTGGCTAGGCTGGTCGCAGGATCATATTCTTCGTCGGATTGTTTAGTAGTAATAATCGGAATTGA
Source organism: uncultured Cytophagales bacterium (assembly GCA_964652695.1). Taxonomy (GTDB): domain Bacteria; phylum Bacteroidota; class Bacteroidia; order Cytophagales; family Amoebophilaceae; genus Amoebophilus. The sequence goes on along the minus strand of CAZZEE010000044.1, from coordinate 1,313 downwards.
CGTATAGGCGTTGGAGGCTATTTCTAGTGCAGTATACTCCTTGATTGCAATATCTATTTGTAAGATTTCAAGTTCTACTATTTTTTGCATAAGGCTATTGTCCTTTTCCTCTCCCATTACTTGCTTATAATGTATAATGGCTTGTTGGTAGTCAGGTTGTGGTACGTTTGCTCCTATATAACCTTGCTCATACAGAAATCCTAGATAAAGATAGGCCTCACTGCTACCAGCTCTTTCAAAATGTGCTTGCGCTTGCAAATACTCTCCCCGCCCATAAAAAAAAATTCCTAGCTTACATAGAGCTTCTGGCGTCCCAGCTAGTGTTAGATAGTCTATACTCAACTGGTAAGCAGCTCTTTTATCAACTTCTGGGACAAGCCCTTGTTGGTACAACAGACCCAATTCATAAAAAGCAGAAGGGGTAATGGATTTTGTAAAGCAAGCAGCTGCCTTTTTGTAATCAAGGTAGCTATCAACATGACTATAAATCCACCCTAAGTGGTAAAGTGCATCAGGTAACGTTCCAGCTTGTAACAAATGCTTGAGCGCTTCGATATAAGCTTGACTCTTTAAGCATCTAATTCCTTTGATCAGTTGCTCATATTGATGAATAGAATTCTTGTTGGTAGCCACCTTTTTAGAGATTTCTTTTTCTGTTTCTTGAAGCACCTTCCCTAACTCCTCTTTCATACGTACTTCAAGCTCTAAAAATTTTATTTCTTGATTCAATACTTCGATTTTATGTATATCAAACACCGACCGCCGTGTTACAACTTTGCCCTTTGTCAATTTAGATTTCTGTTGAAGTATAGCGTTTTCTTTATCCAATATCTTTTGTGTTGTCTTGGTAGGTTGAGCAGTTATTTGCACTATATCCTTATGTATATCCTTTAATTTTTGCTCTTCAGCTTTTATTCTCTCTAGTACCAACTGCTCTTCTTTGGCTAGCCTATCAATTTTTAATTGATTCTCCTTGTATGTCAAGTAAGGCTCTGCGGTACCCTGCTGATAAAATTTAATTAACTCACTATAGCGCTCTTTCTTTTCTACCAGAGTCGTTTCCGTATCAAGTGGATATAACAAAATCAATCTTCTTATATCCTGATCCTCCCTCGCTATTCGCTGCAGGGCTATACAACCAGGAGATTGGTCAAGATCGGGTAGGTTCTTAAACCATTCATTCTGGAATGATAAAACATACCATTTCACGGCTTGTAGCATGTCATTTTGCTGCTCACAGATGAACCCTATTTGGTACATATACTAAACAACCTTGTATTAGGTGATTATATATAATATATTGGCAAAAACCA
>CAZZEE010000043.1:0-8608 GCA_964652695.1 uncultured Cytophagales bacterium | reverse complement strand
CCCTGTCACTCCAAAACGTCATTGCGAACCCCCATAAGGGGTGTGGCAACCTTTTTCAGCAGGGGTGATTTTTTTGCCTACTTTTTGCATGGTAGGCAAAAAGTAGGTCGTCGAAGATAAAACTTACTATTTTTTAGGGGTGCCAAGGAAGAACCCTGTCACCACTGTATAATGGTTGGGTTCTTCGCTCTCGAATGTCATTCGGTTAAGAAACGATAAAGTGATATATTAAGGTCTATAAGTTATAAAAACTGGAGGATTATTATGAATAGCAAAAAAATTTAAATTTTTGGACTTCAACCTATCGTAATTTAACAGCAGTAAATCCTTAACCGAATGCCATTGCTTCGCTCTCAACCCAAAAGTTGTAAGAATAAGCTCCTGCAACCACCTCTTCCTACAGTCGCTCGGCTATTGCCGAGTGACGACTATATGGTTTCAGGAATCGTCACTGCAGTAGCCCTGAAACCACCTTTTTATCTCCCTAGCCTAAACCTCACATATTTTATCGTCAATCCTTGATTGATAAACTTAGCTTCATATTTAGTTTGAATACCATAATGCTCCGGCAGTAAATGAGATTGATACAAATCATCTGTATAAACCAGCTCATGGATATCCGACTGTTGTTGCAGAACTTCCAATGTGTACAGGAACAGCTGTTCATTATCCGTTTTGAGATGTACCCATCCTCCTGACTTCAGGATATTCCGGTATACATTCAAAAAGGAAGGACTCGTTAGCCTTTTGGTGGAATCTCGTTGTCGAGGTCGTGGATCAGGAAAAGGGATATAGATCTCTGCCACCTCTCCTGCTTCAAAAAAATGATCTATCTGCTCGATAGGAGTACGCAAAAAAGCCACATGGGCAAGCTCTTGGTTGATCGCCGCAGTACTTCCTTTCCACAAACGTGCTCCCTTGAGATCTACTCCTATACAATTTTTAGTAGGAAATAGGCGCGCTAGGTTGACAGTATACTCGCCATTCCCACAACCTAATTCCAAGATGATATCATGATCGTTATGGAAATAACGCTCTTGCCAATTCCCTTTTATGCTTGGATAGCTATCCTTGCCAGCCTCTATCACATTGTCTCGTTGGGCATTATCTTGAAATCTTTTTAGTTTTCTTCGCATGGTATTCTTCTCATTACCCCATAGGCACCTGACTATTATCCGTCAAATACAACGAAGCATTCTTAGCAAAAGCATCTAGGAGCTTTTTAGCTTCTGTTGCATAAGCTTGCGCATCTTTCCAGTTGCTGCTAGGGTTGAGTAAGTTCGAGGGAACCCCTGGGCAAGCATTCGGGATAGCTAGCTGGAAGATAGGATCTTTGGTAAATCCTCCTTGCTCTAACTGGCCTGCAAGGGCCGCTGTAACCATAGCACGTGTATATTTCAATGCTATGCGGTTGCCTACCCCATACCCTCCTCCTATCCACCCTGTATTGACCAACCACACTTTAGACTTATATTTTTCTAGCCTTTCTGCTAACATATCTCCATACTTGGTAGGATGCAATGGCAGAAAGGGAGCCCCAAAGCAAGTAGAGAAAACAGCTTTGGGCGTAGTAATTCCAGCTTCGGTGCCTCCTATCTTAGCGGTATAACCACTTAAGAAATAATGAATAGCCTGCTCTGTATCTACCTGTGCGATAGGTGGCAACACACCATAAGCATCACAAGACAAGAAGAAAACGTGTCCAGGTATATCTCCTGTGGAAGGGAAAGTCACTCCTGGAATGTATTCTAGGGGATATGCACTACGTACATTTTCAGTAATGCTATCATTTGCATAGTCGATTGTGCGAGTTCCGGGCTCAAAAAGCATGTTTTCTACAATGGTCCCAAACCTAGTAGCATTATATATCTGGGGCTCATTTTCCTTACTTAAATTGATGGTCTTTGCATAACAGCCTCCTTCAAAATTGAAAACGCCTTCATCACACCAACCATGCTCATCGTCACCAATAAGCCTACGTTCAGGATCTGCAGAAAGCGTTGTCTTACCAGTACCTGATAAACCAAAGTAGATAGCTGTATCCCCCTTGGTTCCTACATTAGCTGAGCAGTGCATAGGTAGTACTTGATACTTGAGCGGAAGTAAGTAATTCAACACCGTAAATACCCCTTTTTTCATTTCTCCTGCATAGCCTGTACCTCCAATCAGGATGATTTTTTTCGTAAAATTAATAATAGTAAAGTTGCTATCCTTGGTACCATCTGTTTGAGGATTAGCTTGAAATTCAGGTATCTGGATAATTAAAAAATCAGGAGAAAAAGTAGATAGTTCTTGTGGAGTAGGTCTTAAAAAGAGGTTGTTAGCAAATAGATTTTGCCATGCCTGGGTAGTTACAACCCGTAAGGAGAGCCTATAAACTGGTAAAGCGCTGGCGTAAGCATCTCGAATATAAACTTGCTTTCCACGTAAAAATGCAGTTACTTTTTTGTACAACTGATCGAAATGCTGTGGGCTCATGGGATTGTTGATATTCCCCCACCAAACGTTGTCTTGCGTCTCTTGGTCTTTGACGATAAACTTATCTTTGGGTGATCTACCCGTAAATTTACCTGTACGGCATACAAGCGCTCCTTCCGCCGATAATACGCCTTCTTGATTGCGAATAGCGTGTTCTACTAGTTCGGGAATGCTGAGTTGCCAATGTGCTTCTTGTACTTGGGTTAAGCCAACTTGCTGCAGCCAAGCATCCTGCTGAAAGTTGACAGATGTGTTATGCATAAACTTAATCTTTGAGCAATTATAAAATTAGAAAATAACAAATGATCAATCGTATAGTACTGTAACCCCCCTCATCGTGAGGCTATACAGTAGCCGTAGCGATCCATGGTTATGGTGTAGCTAGTGGGTAATCAGGAATATTCTCACATCATAGCAAAGGCACCAGACACTATACAGTTCGGCTAAGATAATATAAAAAATACGTTCGATAAAGTTGGAGGGAGATCCAAGTAGTGACAGGACTATCATGCCTCTCGTGATTGCAAGGGATCGCCACCGCCTTTCAGGCCTCGCGATGACAGTAGCCGACGACCGCAATCACAACAACGCCCCATAGCCCGTTATAGTAGTCGAAACTCGGCAAAAGTCCAGCAACTATTTTAACTCAAATTGCTAGACAAAGAAGGTTTTATTGTTTTTAAAAGCAAGTAAAAACAACTTTACAAATCCCTTATGCAAAAAATAGTTCATTTTTGTGTAAAAATTAGGATCAGAACGTTTTTTACTTAAATTGGCTACCTAACAACCAGTTTTTTATTCCCATGCAATACTTCAGTATAGATTATTTGATTGTTTATGCCTTTTTCGCTACTACCTTATTGATAGGCCTACAAACAGGAAAAGGAATTAAGAATATTCGAGAGTATGCCACTGCCAATAAAATGTTTGGTACAGGCGCATTGATATTAACGTGGTTAGCTACCGATATAGCTGGAGAAACTATCTTAGATATGACCCATTCTGTAAGAACAGAAGGGATCATACAAATCTTGGCTGTTATGGGGGGATGGGGGATCGCTTTACTTATGCAGGGACTTGTTTTTGCACCTAAGTTTGTAAATTTCCCTAACTGTATAACCCTAGGAGATGTGATGAGAGAATTATATAAAGGTCCTAGTCAAATAATAACTGGAGTGTTGGGTTCTTTAACAGCTATGTGTATTGCAGGAATGGAGATTACTGTATTGGGGTTATTGTCAGAAACACTACTAGGTATTGATTATCGTTGGGGGGTAGGTTTGGGAGGAGCTTTACTTGTACTCTATACAGTACATGGGGGTATTAAATCTGTAACTTACACAGATGCATTCCAATTTTTGATTCTTATTATTATTATACCTCTTACGACCATCATAGCTTTAAAACATGCAGGTGGGGTAAAGCAGGTCCTCACACATATACCCGTTTCCCAATTTCAAATACTCCATCATCCTAAAATAGGCCAGTACTTCGCTTTATTTTTGTCGCTGAGTGTTTTCCAGTTCTCTGTTATTGACCCAGCATTAATTCAAAGAATATTGATGGGAAAAACCAAACAGCAATTACGCAACCAATTCTTCGTTATTAGTGCTGTCTTATTTGCAGTGATGTTGGTTTTATTGATGCTAGGCCTTACGAGTATAGTCCTTCTTCCCACTGATGCTACTATAACTTCTATAGTTCCTTACATTATAAATAATGTTTTACCTACAGGTCTAAAAGGGTTAGCATTTGCAGGTCTATTTGCCATTACTATGGCCACTTTTGATTCTTTTTTACATGCGGCAGGCCTAACCTTGGTACATGACGTAATCAGACCTATATATAATCGTAACGGTAAGACTCTTAATGAGTTGCGATGGGTACGTTATATTACGCTGTTGGTGGGCTGCCTAGCTGTTGTAGTTGGGCTGGTACGTGCACAAGACTTGTATGGTTTTGTTTTAATCTCTTATCAATTTACAGGTCCTTTGTTGGCCTTTCCCCTCTTTGCAGGTGTTTTGGGGTTGAAGCCTGATAAATATGCCCTTTATATAGCTTCTGTTGTCACTGTGGTGGCCTTGCTTCTTGCCAAGTTGTTGCTTCCTGAAGCGTACCAGTATATGACCAGCTTAATCAGTGTAAGCATCAACGGAATTACTTTTTTAGGGATACATGCTATACGGAATAAGGGGTTTGCTATTATTAATCGTACCAAAGGGGAAGCTTATATTTGGCGTCCTAAAGCGAAAAATTGGCAGTCTCGACTGAAAACTTGGTTACCTACACCCAAGAATATTGTTCACTATTCGCAAAGACAAGTAGAAAAATATGGAGCCCCTTATATATTATTAGGGCTATTTGGTGTCATTAACTATATCCTCCCTTTCTATATGTGGGAGCACGATACTGTAGAAGGCTATAACCTCATGCTTTATCTTCGTCTTACAGCAGCTATGGCTTGTGGCTTGCTCTTAGTCAAGGATAAGTGGCCAACGTCCCTACTTCCCTATCTCCCTACTTTTTGGTATTTAGCTCTTTGCTATTGCTTGCCTTTTGTTAGTACTGTAATGCTACTTTTGACCAATGGTAGCATAGAGTGGCTTATTAACATAGCACTCAGTATCATGCTGTTTATCGTTTTAGTAGATTGGATGACATTCTTTATTTTAAGCTTTTTGGGGATAGGGTTGGGGTTGTTTTTTTACAGTCAAGTAGTAGGCCCTATTAAAATAGAGCTGAATTTTAGTAGTGGATACTTGCTTGTTTACCAAGCTATTTTTGCAACGCTCATCGGTCTGCTATTTGCTCGTAGAAGACAAATCCGTTATGATCAGCTTACTACAAACAATCAAGGCCTAGCAGCTAGAGAACAAGAAACTAGGCAAGCACACTTAGAAACGTTCAAAGAAAAGCTCCGCTTAATAAAAACACTGAAAAATGCTAATATCCAAGATCTACCCACTGTTGTAAAAGGACTCAAAGAGCTGAGGACCCAAATAAAAACAGCTACTACGCTAGAAGCTGCTTCTTGGGAGCATATGATTCAAGAATTTGAAGCTAAACTTGTTCCTATGGCACTAAATCTAACAAAAGTAGACCACCGAGCCATAGACTATCTTCGTTTAGAAATAAAACCGATTATTATAGAGCAAGTACTTGAACAACTCCAACAACAATTACCTAACCGGAACTTACATTATCTCGGGCAGACCAAGCATCAACAAGTTGTTTGTGATCCAACTAACTTGGTAAAATTTCTGAAGTATACTGTCCTAGCTTTACCAGGCAACAATGATGATCAGCAAATGGACTATTATCTGAGTATACAAGATACGCTATTGGCTTATCTAATGCCATCAGTAAACAAAACCAATGACTATATCAAGCACATTCCAGCTATTCGGTTTACCATTACGCAACAAGCAAGTCATATACCTGAGTTGGCAAAGAGCTATACAGCTGAGATGAGTAGTTCTTCTCTTCCTAATCCAACCAATGAAAAAGAGTTTTTACTAGCTACAAATCAACGTATTATCAAAGCGCATTATGGGTATACCAATGTAGATATCAGTCAACAAACTACTTATAACTATTACCTCTACGTGGTTCCTGCAGACCTGAATGAAATCCGTCCAATAGATATGAACGATCCTGCTATGGAGTTAGGCGCAGAATTGGTAAGGGCCAACGATCAGTATCCAGGTGCTCCAGAGCGAGAACAAGCATTTTTGGCAACTGTAAAACAAAAGTCATCTGCCAACATAGAGAATGTAAAATCCGCCTTAGAGCTCATCAAATGGTACCATGGTTCTGTAAGTAGAAGATCTGGAGAACCTTATTATTTACATCCATTGGCAGTTGCTCAAATTGTGCTCGATTGGAATCAAGATGAGTCTACTATCATAGGTGCCTTGTTACATGATACAATAGAAGATACAGCTATGCTATTGGAAAACATTGATATGCTGTTTGGTCCTGATGTAGTGCGGGTAGTCGATTACGTTACCCATTTTGAGAGCTTCAAAGATAGTTTTTACAGAGGGAAGCTAACAGACGAAGAGAATCTTAGTATGCTTTTGCAAGTAGCAGACAAGCGAGCTTTATTTGTAAAAGTAGCAGACCGTATGCACAATATGCGTACGATAGAAGGCCATAAGTCAGAAGACAAGAAAAGAAGAATAGCCAAAGAGACGTTGAGTTTCTTCGTACCATTGGCGATGGCTTTGGGTATAGAGCAAGCGGCTGAAGAACTAAGGGATATGAGTGATCGTGTGTTGAACAAACAGCCTTACTAGGGTTTGAGTCTTCTTTAGGCCATTATAGCGACCGTGGCAATCGCAATGACGAGCTCTCGACACTTCTAAAGACTCTACGCAGGCTATAATGTTTTCTATCAACCTATAAGAAGATCTATTTACTTCTACGCTTTAGCTCGTCCCTAATGAGGGCAGCTTGCTCATATTCCTCTCGTTCTACTACCTGGCCTAGTAATTCTTGAAGCACTTGCACAGAATAATTTTCAAAGTCATTGATAAGCGTATCACTTGGTTGAAAATGAATATCAGCGTTAGCTAGCTCTGAGCTTATATCAGGTTCTTCAGACTGAGGGATAAGTATACCCCCTACTTGGTTGAGTAAAACTTCATTGATAAATAAAGGAGCCCCAAAACGCAAGCTAATGGCAATCGCATCTGAGGGCCTAGCTTCAAGAGTTACTTGTTGATTCCCATCAGAGATGAGCAACTGTGCAAAGAATACCTCATCCTTCAAACTAGTAATAACGGTTTCTTCGATCAGATAACCTAGCTTGACAAGCGCTTCTTTAAAGAGATCGTGCATGATAGGCCGCTCTAACACACTCCCTTCCAAGGCCAAAGCAATGGATTGGGCTTCTATAACACCTATCATAATAGGTAATTTGCGATATCCACCAACTTCCCCCAGCAACAATGTAAAATTGGATTCTTGTGGGTGATTAGAAAAAATTCCTAATATCTCTAGTGTTACCTTTTTCAAAGTTTTTAGTATTTAAGTTGGACAGATTTGCTGCTATGCAATTTGAAGAGAGTTATGAACAATTTTCATGCCACCCCTGAGCGTGATACTCGAAACTTACTATGAATTACTCGTTTTTAACAATAAGATAGCATTATTTTTTTGACAATCCATACATATACCTATCTTTGTAAGATGTGAGAAACATACCTATCTTTTATATATATGCTATATTATAGGAGTCCGTTTGTATGTGGGTCACATGGTATAAAGTCTGTCTTATCCAGAAATGGTTCATTAGAATTCTTCATAATTAACCACCATAACTATCCACCAGCTTTAGGTTCCTGCCTATGTAGGAAAGGCAGAACAGGTCATGACGAGAGTGAATGTAAAAAGGAGGCTATCACTAATAATAAATAATAATATCTGAATCTTTTTAAATCATGCAAGAAACCTATTCCAAGTTACCAATCGCGTTAACCAATTATATAAAAGATAAATTAACAAAAAACCTATTACTTTTTACGTTTTTATTCGCTTTTATCTGCTCATTAACCACTTCTCACCGAAGCTATGCACAGCACCAATGGGATGGGTTTAGCTTAAGAATGCAAGGTGGTTTATATGCCGATTATCTTACAATGAAATTTCAAGATGGTACTTCGACACCTCCTACTGGTACAGGTAGTATATTTGGTTGGGGAGTAGAATATTCGTTCCTCATAAAAGAGCATTTTTATCTAGGCTTTGATCTCGGATTTCCTTATTACGATCGCATTTTTAAAGCTGAAACAAAAGAGGATATAAGTCGTTTTTCAATTCCAGCTTTAGCAGACTTTCCAAGGTTTTTTCTCTATCTAGTACCTGTTAGCTATATTCATCTAGGTTATGCAGCTGAAAATTGGGTTGTAACAATGGGGCCAGCTTATATCCAAGGGATAGTTACTACCGCAAGATTGGCAGTCACCGATCATGTTTCTGTTGATTTTAGGCATACTTGGTTCATCGATAGATTGATGGATGTAGGTGTACACGAAATGCATTTTTTATTTGGTATGACCTATACATTCTAATTTTGGGTTTGCTAACCCAAGAGTAGTTTAGTATATTAGAGGTAAAAACTGACTAT
>CAZZEE010000042.1:0-8643 GCA_964652695.1 uncultured Cytophagales bacterium | reverse complement strand
GTTTGAATTATTAACAAAAATAAAAACTTATCTATAGTTTTGAAAGAGGTCTAATCTCATAGGATATGGAACTTTTATGTTATCTATCTTTTGTTTATGGAATACAACATATACTTTAGAGAATAATTTAAAAATAACCTAGTCATGAATCGTAAACTTGTTATTGTTGCAGACGCTGCGCAAGCTTATTTCGCTGTTGGCGAAGGTAATAGGCTCCATCGTATCATTTTAGAATTGTCTAATCATGAGTTACATACGCATGAGCCTGATCCTAAGAAAAATGGACGTACCATAGGAAGCTTTCACTTCTATGATCCTAGGACTGAAAGCAAAGATGCAGAGAGTCAAGCTTTTGTTAGGGAAATAATAGACAAGCTAAACCACCTTATGCATGAAGAGAGATATGAGGGTTTAATTGTTGTGGCAGTACCGAAAATGCTTGGATTAATCCGAAAGAAGTTAAATCCACATTGGCCGGTGGAGCAGTCTTTAGCGCTTGAAGCTAACCAGCTTAGCTTACAAGAACTTGAGAAAAAGCTTTTTACCTAAGAGCATTCTTTTGACTGTTTGTTGATGGTTAATTTATAACCATCAGGTGTTTTTTATGTGAGCATGGACTATCTTATACGAACTATCCTAGAATTCGTACAAAACAGCCACTTTTTAAAAACATGGCCAAGCCTATCAGCAATACCCCTACTAGCCACAATTACCCTTCTTACTTGAACTCCATACTTTGTGAATAACTGGACTCATGTGCGCATAGACATCTTAGTAAGCGAGACTTCAAAGCCATTTAATAACTTTTCAATACGCAAAGCTCTTTCCATGGAAGTATCCAAGTAAAATCTTAAGTCAGGGATCGTACGTAGTTTATGAGCCAACTGTTTACCTAATAATCCTCTTATTTTACTTTTTTGCTTGTCTAATTCTTTGATCAGCTTTTCTCCTTGGCCGCTTGGCATAAAGCTCACATGTACCTTGACTATCCTCGTCTTATCGCAAATATATACATGTGTAACTGTCATCAGCACTTGACGAAACGAAGCGGCTATATCATGTAAAAATATCTCCTGCAAGGCTCGTAGGATCATGCTGCTCTTTTGTAACTTTTTAACAGATTCCTGCATACATATTAATTTTTGTGTAGTGCGCTTAACATATGCAAAAAATCTTTCACATGCAAAGAAGCATTCCCTACCAACACCCCATTAATACCTGCTATATGAATGAAGTCTCGTACATTATTCGCATTACAGCTACCTCCATATAATAGCGTAGCACCATCTGCCACCAAAGTATTGTAACGTCGTGCTAAAGTATCTCGTATTACTGCTTGCATACTTGCTATGGCAGTTGTATCAGGTGTTTTTCCAGTACCAATAGCCCACACGGGCTCATAAGCAATGATCACTTGCTGTATTTGCTCAGCAGTAAGGTGAAATAAACTGTCTGCTACTTGTTTTTCAATGTACGCATGATGCTGGTTATGTTCTCGTACATTCCAAGGCTCCCCACAACAAAAGATAGGTCGTACCTTACACCGCAACGCCGCATCTATCTTCCTAGCTATCAGCTCGTGACTTTCTCCAAAGTATTGTCTTCGTTCACTATGGCCTACTAACACATAGCTAGCTCCCACAGAAGCCAGCATAGAGACAGACACTTCTCCTGTAAAAGCACCCGATGACTGATCATGACAATTTTGAGCACCTAGACAGAGGGATAGGTAAGGTGGAAGTAATCGATGAATGGCTCCCAGATGAATAAAAGATGGGAATAACACAACTTGTGCATCAGGCAAAGGATGAGTTGTCAGATAAATAATAATCTCCTGGGCTAGTTCTAAGCCTTCCTGCAAGGTCTTATGCATCTTCCAGTTAGCAGCAATCATTGTAGGTTTCATAAGTATTTTTATAACTACCGACCTCTTCCCCGAGCATGTCACCCCAAACCCTTGATTAAAACCAAGCACATGACTAGCTGGGGTCCATATACACGAGTCCTATTTTATGACTCATTTAAGATTTTTTAAAAAGTAAGGTCGGTAGATAAGCATTTTTAATCTAAATCCATAGCCATGGTTCTCCAGGATACATATTGATTCCTTTCCGCATCCAGCTTGAGGAAAATGAATAACATCATGGAGAAAGCCCATAAGGAAGAACCACCATAGCTAATGAAAGGAAGTGGTATGCCTATAACTGGCAGCAGCCCAATGGTCATGCCCACATTTACCAAGAAATGGAAGAATAGTATAGAAGCCACCCCATAGCCATAAACCCTGGCAAATCGAAGACGTTGCCTTTCTGCCAGGTGCAATATCCGCAGGATTAACCCCATAAACAGGCTGATAAACAAAAAAGTACCTATCCAGCCATATTCTTCGCCGATGGTGCAGAAGATAAAATCTTTGCGCTGTTCAGGAACAAAGCCATATTTCGTCTGCGTACCATTCAAAAATCCTTTCCCCCAGAATCCACCTGAACCAATAGCTATCTTGGACTGCATTACATTCCACCCAATCCCCAAAGGATCTGCACGTGGATTCACTAGTACCTTGATCCGATTCTGCTGATGTGGCTTGAGCACACTTTGCATCATCCATTCAAAACCCTCTACCAAACAAATGGTAGCCAAGGTCATACAGGTAACAATCAAGACCCTTTTAATACTACTTCTATCCATCCCAACCAGCATAATACCTATGCCAAGGGCACCGATGATTAAATAAGTAGTTGGTATGAGCAAGCTCAACGCAAAGATACCAATCACCCCCAATCCAAGCAATAGGATGATGGTAGGGAATCCTTCCCGATAGAAGACGACGACGAAAATACTGAATACCAGAGCGGAGCCAACATCACCCTGCAATAAGATCAGTGCCACTGGAATGAGAATCAGCAACAATACACTAGCCTGGGTTTTGATGGAGGTAAGTCGAGCCGTAATGTTATCTAACCGCCTAGCTATCGCCAAAGCACAGGTCACCTTCACAAACTCTGTAGGTTGTAATTGCGTCCCCCCCCACTGAAACCAAGAACTATGCCCCCCTACCTGCACGCCCCACACAAGGGTGCCAGCCAGCAGGAAGATAGATAATATATAAAGCGTATACGCCAACGAACGATAAAACGGGGTGTCAAAGAACAAAGAGATGATGAATAAAATACCTACCCCACCTATCCATAACAATTGCTTGTCAGCGCTGGTAGAAAAGTCAAATAGACTAGCCGTGACAGCATCTTTGTCGTATCCTACCGCATAGATATTCATCCAGCCAAAGATGACCAAGATGATATACATCATCAGTAACCACCAATCATATCGAACCCATAGTTTTTGTAACATAATTTATACTATCAATTTAAGGTAGCTGACATAATTAATTCTCAATAGTTATGGTACATTATACGCTTGTCATACCCGTGAAGACGGGTATGACAGCAGTGGTACAACAGCATGGTAATCCGATTACCAACAACAACTCAATCTTCAAAATTCCCTTGTAAGACATAATTTTCCATCCATTGACGAGATATCTTACCTGTTAGGTACTTTTCCATCATCAAACCACCAATGGCCGTTGCAGAACGCGCTCCCCAACCAGCATTTTCCACATAGACCGCTATTGCTATCTGCGGATTATCCAAAGGAGCAAAGCCCATGAAGACAGCATGGTCCGTCCCATGTGGGTTTTCGGCAGTACCAGTTTTGCCACAAACAGCTATGCCTTTGATGCGTGCCCGCCAAGCAGACCCATTAGCAACTACATCCTGCATAGCGTTAGCTACAAAGTGAAAATGCTTTTGATCAATGCCTATTACATGTCTCGCTAGTTCCTTCTGCTTATCAGCAGCCATCCGAATCAGGTGAGGAGTATAATAAAAACCACGATTGGCCATAATAGCTCCTAGATTGGCCATTTGCAAGGGGGTCACCAACATTTCACCTTGACCAATATCCAGCGAGCGAATGGTGGAAGCTTTCCACCTACCCGCTCCATACCGTGTATCATAAAAGCGTGCATCTGGTACATATCCTCTTTTTTCATGGGGTAGATCTACTCCCAATGACTTCCCTAATCCAAATTGACGGACATAGCCAACCCATTTTTCCAATCCTATGCGCGTATCCTCATACGTATCACTAGAAATATGCTGGTTGATGATATTCCGAAAGTCATGGTAAAAATAGGGATTACAAGAATATTGAATAGCTTGGTGTAGGTTGGTTGGAGACGGATGAGAATGACAGTTGACAATACGCTTATTGCAAGGGTAAGTGGTATGTGGAAAGATCACTTTCTCCTGTAAGCCAATGAGGGCTTGGACTAGCTTAAAGATAGAACCAGGCGGATACATGGCCATAATAGGACGGTGAAAAAGGGGACAGTTAGTATCTTTTTCCAAGGCACTGAAGTTGGAGTTGAGATGTTTAGCTGTCAACAAATTGGGATCGTACGAAGGGCTAGATATCATTGCCAGGATCTCACCGGTAGCAGGTTCTATGGCCACTATACTCCCACTTTTGTTTTTCATCAACAGCTCGCCGTATAGCTGCAGGTCACTATCAAGGGTGGTAATCAAATCCTGGCCAGGTGCAGACCGTATATCCAAGCTACCTTCTTTGAAAGAACCTTTTTCTTGCCCCCTGGCATCGGTGATTTTGTATTTGACACCTCGCTTGCCACTCAACAGCTGTTCATACTGTGCCTCTAGTCCACTAATACCGATGAAGTCACCTTGCTTATACTCCTGGTAGGCATCTGAAGCTAATCGGGTAGCATTTATTTCCCCTAGGTAGCCCAAAGTATTAGCTAAGGTAGCATGTGGATATTGGCGTACTGTACGAGCTCTGATATAAAAGCCTACAAAGTCAACCAGCTGATCTTGTACATGCGCCAACTCGTAGTGATCTATGTTCTTGATGAAGATAGAAGGAAGAATGGGTGAATACTGTTTGGCCTTCGTTAATAGGTTATTAAATTTCGTCTGGGAAATATGAAAGGTCTGACAAAAGGCGACAGGATCTAAGTTCTGGATAGCTTTGGGGACAACGATCAAATCATAAATAGGGTTATTATAGACCAGCAGCTTCTTGTTCCTGTCATAGATGATACCTCGGTAAGGGTATTCTTCTATCCGCTGAACAATATTTTTTTCTGCAGCAGCACTATACTCTGTGTTGATGACTTGTATCAAGAAGAGCTTGACCACAAAGGCTATGGCAGCAAAGATGAAAATGATTTGAATAATACGGCTTCTAGATAAATGCATAGGGTTACATTATTTAGATCGGGTGCTACCGATTGCTCCCATGAAGATCCGTGATAAGAAGATAAAAAGATAGCTAACGATAATACTCAATAATAACTGGGGTAGATTAGCAAAGAAAAAATGAAAGGAGTAAGTATCCAAAGTAAAAACTACAAGATGGTATAGGGTGGTGAGGAACAATACGTACAAGGCAAATTTTTGGACTCCCATATTTCTGAGGGTAGGTCTTATTGTCACAAGATGGCTACTTCCAGGAGGGAGGAGCAGATACAGCAAAAAGTTCCTCAAGTAAAGAATCAACACAGCAGCAAAGGTGTGAATACCCAGACTATCGTAAAAAACATCCACCAATAACCCCACCCCAAAGCCTAGCAACAATTGCCAGATCATATTACTTCTTGTCCAGGGCAGAAATAGAAAGAATCCTATATAAACAAAGTAAGCCTGATGAAAAGATACAATAGCTTGATTAATAACAAGCTGTAGGGTAAGATAGCCAACCAAATTAGCTACTTGTATTAGCCAAGTATTTCTTTTACTCATAATAGGCTTTGGTAATTTGTTCTAAGGAATCTTGTTCTCGACTTAAATGATTCTTAACGACATACACATGCTGTAGAGCGCTCAAGTCCGTACTTAGATCCACCAAGATCTCATAAAACATAGCTGCTTTATCTAGCTTCACATGACTCACCTTTCCGATAGTTACCCCGTCATAAAAGGTAGCATTATAGCCCGATGTAACGACCCGATCTCCCACTTCGATCGTCAAATGCCGCGGAATATATAATAAATTCACCTGACGTGGGTTATGACCTAGCCAGCGCACAGTGCCCATCACCCCTGAAGAAGCTAGCTTAGCTGATATGTGGATATCCGTATGGAGCAAGGAAATAATGGTAGCAAAGTGTTCAGAGACAGCTTTAACCCTACCTACTACACCATCTTTAGTAATCACCCCCATGCCGGGAGCTATCCCACTATTCGTCCCTTTGTTAATCGTTAGGTAGTTTTTGGTACAGATAATGGAATTGTTGATAACCTGGGCAGGGATGACATCAAACTGCCTAGTAGTAGGTTGCTCCATACTACCCTGCTTCTCGATCATCTCCTGTTGTTGCAGGATGTATTCCCGTAAGCTTGCATTTTCAACTAATATCTGTTGATAAGATGCCTTCCACTTGGCATGCATCCGTAGGTCCGTCATCAACTCATATATGTTGCCTATCCATGCATGGGAACTATTAAGCTTCTTGACTTCTTTTTGAACATGATGATTGAAGAGGAGAGATAAGCTTACAGACTCTAGCAGTAAGAAGATAAGTAGATCCCTATAGTCATATAAAAAACGTAATAATTTTTTCATAACATAGGTACTATAGGCAGTCTAGGGGTGCAATTCATTGCATGTAATTCAATTTAGTAGTTAAAACGTAGTGAGACAGCCCATTGTTATACCAATTGACGCTACAACACCGTCATTGTGAATGCAGTGAAGCAACCCCGTTGCCGCAGTCACTTCCGTCACTGCGAAGCCGAAGGCTGTGGCAGTCCTTCGCAATGACGGGGCTCATCATGGGATAGGCCTGCAGCGTTGCGATAACTCATTATGCAAATAAAATGGATTACCACGCCCCTCTGCCACGGCTCTTCGGGTTGCTTCGGTCCTAAAAGGGCCTCTCAATGGCGGGCTAAATAGGCATAATAGTGGACTTGGAGCCAGCGGCCATACGTATGAACACTCATTAAAACCTAACACTCGCTCGGCTAGAGCCGAGCGAGGACTATTACCAAGTTATTGCAAGAACTTATCTTACAATTCAGGCACCCTACTTAGCCGCAGATAAGTTTATTATCAGTCACTCGGCTAGAGCCGAGCGACTGCCTTTCTGCGGGAAATGTTTCAGGAGTCGTCCCTACGATTATCTACTAGCCTTACAGGCCTACGCAACGATGAGCCCTTCGGGGTTGCCACACCTGCTTCGCAGGTTCGCAATGACAGAATGCGTGGCAGTCCTGAAACCACCTCTAGGTCATCAATACACTCTTATAAGCATCTAGATTTTTTAATACAATACCCGTTCCACGTACTACAGCTTTTAATGGATCATCTGCTATATGTACTGCCAGCTTTGTTTTTTGAGATATCCTTTTATCCAGTCCCCGTAACAGAGCGCCTCCACCTGTCAAGTAAATACCTCTTTCATAGATGTCAGCAGAAAGTTCAGGAGGTGATTCTTCTAGTGCTTTTAAGACGGCTTCCTCGATCTTAGAAATAGATTTATCAAGTGCAGGAATAATTTCCTCATATCCTATACAGACCACCCTGGGTATGCCCGACATCAGATCGCGACCACGTACTTCCATTTTGTCTGGCGGGTTGTCAATATCTTTTAATGCAGCTCCTACTTCAATTTTTATTCTTTCAGCAGTACGTTCACCTATCAACAGGTTGTAGTGCTTACGCATATATTCTAGGATGTCCATGTTAAATGCATCCCCAGCTACTCTAATAGACTGATCGCATATGATACCTGCTAGGGCAATAACAGCAATCTCTGTAGTGCCTCCTCCTATATCAACTATCATGGATCCTTTTGGTTCTTCTATATTGATCCCGATACCAACCGCAGCAGCTATGGGCTCGTAAATCATGTATACTTCTCGGGCTCCTGTATGCTCCGCAGAATCCTTCACAGCTCTTTTCTCCACATCTGTAATACCAGATGGGATACAAATAACCATTCTATGAAACAGTGGATTAAAAAACTTCCACTTACCATCATTAGCCATCTTGATCATGCCCCTAATCATTAGCTCAGCAGCCTGATAGTTGGCAATCACGCCATCTTTTAATGGTTTAATAGTCTTGAGGTTTTCATGGGTCTTCTCATGCATCTGCATAGCTTCCCTACCAATAGCAATGACTTTGTTAGTAGTTTTATCGATGGCTATGATAGATGGCTCATCTACTACAATTTTACCTTTACTAATAATAACCGTATTAGCAGTCCCTAAATCAATTGCTAAATCATTATACAAAAAATCTAAAATTCCCATGTTAGTTGCAGCGTATATTGATAATCCTTGTTTTGAAGTTTTTTATGTAGAGCCAACGTCTCGCGGTATCAGCAATAATTTTGATACCACATGCTCCACAACAAGTACAAAATTAAAACTATTTTACGGAGTTATGGTTGGATGAAGGAGATATTTATTGAGGGTATTCTTAATTTAGCATAGCTCCATCAATTGAAATTGAATCAAAGAATGGGATATAGTTATACCACCATCGTGTCATCCCCGCCAAGGCAGGGATGACAGACGTAACATTAAACAAGATATACCCTACAACCAGCTATTA
>CAZZEE010000041.1:0-8896 GCA_964652695.1 uncultured Cytophagales bacterium | reverse complement strand
GATATATAGATAATTTAAATACTAGGAGAAACTCCTAATACCACTAGCTTATTACCATGACACACCTTACTACCATAGAACTCATAGAAAATGCTTGGGAAAACAGAAAGCTACTTACCCAGTCAGACGTCCAAGCTGCTATAAGGAGCATTATTGATGATTTAGACACGGGTAAAACACGCATAGCATCCGCTACAAATACTGGTTGGAAAGTAAATGACTGGGCTAAAAAAGCAGTCTCACTCTACTTTTTGATCCAACAAATGCAGGTAATGGAAGTAGGACCATTGACCTTTTATGACAAGATCCCTTTAAAGAAAAACTTTAAGGAAATAGGCGTACGCGTAGTTCCTCCTGCCGTAGCGCGATATGGTTCTTGTCTGCGAAAAGGCGTTATACTAATGGCATCTTATGTGAACATTGGTGCTTATATCGATGAAAATACGATGATTGATATAGGCGCTGTGGTAGGAAGTTGCGCCCAACTAGGAAAAAACATCCATCTAAGTGGCGGAGCTGCCATAGGAGGTGTTTTAGAACCACCGCAAGCTACACCTGTCATCATAGAAGATGGTGTTTTTATTGGTGCGCGCTGCTCCATCGTGGAAGGTATCATTGTAGGTCGCGAAGCTGTATTGGGTGCGAATGTTACTTTAACTGCCAGTACACATATATTGGATGTTACAGAACCGGGGGAACCTAAAAAATATAAAGGCTTCATTCCCCCTCGCTCTGTCGTGATACCAGGTTCTTATCCCAAACAATTTCCAGCCGGAGAATATCATGTTCCTTGTGCGCTAATCATCGGAAAAAGAACTCCAAGTACAGACCTTAAAGTATCTCTTAATGAAGTGCTTAGAAATTATGACTTAACCCTTTAGTTGAAAGTTGTAAAGGGGCCTGATTGAGTAAAAAGTAAATTACAAAAACAGCATACCAACCCTAGCAGCATGACTTATACTGTTGCTTCAGAAATGCAGGCATAATAGGTAACTATGAAAGACCAAGTAAATAGCTATAGTCATCACCCCCATCCAAGTGAATAATTGCCAAAAATGAATTTATCTATCCAAAAATAATGGTAAATAAAATAAGTGATCTTGTTACTACTCATCTTGCACCAAAAACTTACGGTGTCGTTTCAAGCTATCAAGGAGCTGATACGTATAGGGTATATGTATATCAACAAGAATTAATTTGTAAACTAGCAAAAGAGGCTACTTCTCAGCTTAGCCAGCAACTAATTGTAGGGGATCAAGTAATTTTAAACAACCTAGGTGAAATACAAGCCTGCTTACCTAGGACAAGTAACCTGGTGCGTTTAAAAGGAAATAATACGAGGCATACGCTTCATCAAAAGAAATCACAGGTTATAGCTGCCAATGTGGACTTAGCTGTTATAGTAGCAACAGCTGCTGAGCCTGCGTTCTCTCCTAGCCTAGTTGACCGGTATTTATTACTTTGTGAATATGGCAACATTCAACCATTGATATGTTTAAACAAATGCGATCTAACAGATATCAGGCATCCTATTTTAAATGGTTACCAAGATA
This sequence comes from uncultured Cytophagales bacterium, assembly GCA_964652695.1. Taxonomy (GTDB): domain Bacteria; phylum Bacteroidota; class Bacteroidia; order Cytophagales; family Amoebophilaceae; genus Amoebophilus. The sequence continues at coordinate 7,343 of CAZZEE010000041.1, read as the reverse complement.
CCTTAGGTATAGAAGTAATAGAAACCTCTGTAAAAGACAATAAAGGAATAGAAGAACTCAAGAATAAAATGATAGGTAAATCTGTAGTCTTAGTAGGCGCCAGCGGAGTAGGTAAATCTTCTATTATCAACCAACTGTTAGGTAAAACACTTAAAACACAGACCATTAGTTCAAAAACTAAAAGAGGGCGCCATACCACCACTGTCTCCAATCTTTATCCGCTTGGACAAGGGTATATTATTGATACACCCGGCGTTCGTAGCTTAGATATGGGCAACATACCTCGTAGTGAGCTCAAGAACTACTTTCCTGAATTTAAAAGCTTAGTGCAGCATTGTAAGTACAGAGATTGTCTTCACCTACATGAAAAAGTATGCGCAGTAAAAGACGCTCAGGAACAAAAAGATGTAATGTTCAACATGAGATACCAAACCTACCTGCGTATCTTAGAAAGCCTTCCATCATGATGTAGAAACTAAGTTTCTAAGTTTTATAAAAGAGTTAAGGCAAATACTAGACATTTACAGCCAGTCAGCTTATATTTTATGAAACGCCCTTTTACAAGATGGGCCTAAAAATTGTTGGTAAGCTTTTACAATGTAGAAACTAAGCTTCCAAGTTTTATAAAAGAGTTGAGGTAAATGCTAGACATTTACAGCCAATCGGCTTATATTTTAGATAAAGACCCCTCTTACAAAGTTGGCTTAAAAATTATTGGTAAGCTTTTACTAGGAAGCACATCAAACAAGCGCACTTACTACAGGGTTACATAAACCAAAGGAAATGAACCTAAACAACTACACTGTTAAAGCACAAGAAGCAATCCAAGCTGCCCTACAAATAGCGGAAGAGCGCCAGGAACTAGGCATAGAGCCAGGTCATTTACTGCAAGCTATTTTACAAGCAGATGAACAAAATATCAGCTTTTTATTCAACAAGCTACAAGTCAACCAACAACAATTAGCAACCCAATTACAAGCTATCCTAGCAACCTATCCAAAAGCTTCTGGTACCCAACCCTACCTGACCAATGACACCCATGCGGTACTTAGCAAGGCAACTTCTTACCTCAAAACCTTTCAGGATGAATTTGTAGCCGTAGAGCACCTGTTATTAGGATTGGTTACTTCCAACAATAAAATAGCTACTCTCCTTCGCGAGGTAGGCTTCCAAGAAAAAACATTAATCAAAGCAATCCAAGAGCTACGAGGAAATACACGGGTAACGGATCCGAATGCAGAGGCTAAATACAGGTCGCTCGAGCGGTATTCTAAAAACTTAAATCAGCTAGCCAAAGCTGGTAAAATAGACCCTGTCATCGGTCGAGATGAGGAGATCAGAAGAGTCTTACAAATTATATCTAGGAGGAGTAAAAACAATCCCATCTTATTGGGGGAGCCTGGGGTCGGTAAAACAGCCATTGTAGAAGGACTTGCTCAACGCATTGTAGATGGAGATGTGCCTGAAAGCATTCAATCCAAGACGATAGTCTCCTTAGATATGGGCTTATTGGTAGCAGGAGCTAAATACAAAGGAGAGTTTGAAGAACGCCTCAAAGCGGTCATCAAAGAGGTGACAGATTCAGAAGGCGAGATCATCTTATTCATCGATGAGATCCACACACTCATTGGTGCAGGTGGTGGGGAAGGTGCGATGGATGCGGCTAACTTATTAAAACCTGCACTTGCTCGCGGGGAGCTACATGCCATTGGAGCAACTACCCTCAAAGAATATCAAAAGTATATAGAAAAAGACAAGGCTTTGGAAAGGAGATTCCAAGCAGTCATGGTCAATGAACCTAGCCCAGAGGATGCTATCTCTATTTTACGAGGAATCAAAGATAAGTATGAATTGCACCATGGCGTACGCATCAAAGACGATGCGATTATAGCAGCTGTGCAACTCTCCTATCGGTATTTAACCGACCGATTTCTGCCTGATAAAGCCATTGATCTGATTGATGAAGCGGCAGCTAAGTTGCGCATCGAGATGGATTCTATGCCTGCAGAGTTGGACGAGATGCAACGCAAAATCATGCAGTTAGAAATAGAGCGAGAAGCCATTCGCCGAGAAGATGATAAAGCCAAAGAAGCTGAGCTTAACAAGACCATCGCAGAGCTTACGGAGAAAAAAGATATCCTCAAAGGCAAATGGGGAAATGAAAAGACAATTATCAAAAATGTAACCGCACAAAAAGAAAAGATCGATCAACTCAAGCTACAGGCAGAACAAGCAGAGCGGGAGTATGACTACGGTAAAGTAGCTGAGATCCGATATGGCAAACTAGTAGAAGCAGAAAAACAACTGCAAGCATTTCAGCAAGAAGCAGAAGCCTTGAAGCACGACAGTCCCCTACTCAAAGAAGAAGTAGACCAAGAAGATATTGCAGAGATCGTTGCCAAATGGACTGGTATCCCTTTGTCTAGGATGCTAGAAAGCGAGCGAGAAAAACTACTCCACTTAGAAGAAGAACTAGGCAAAAGAGTAGCTGGTCAAGAAGAGGCCATCAGCGCCATTGCCAATGCCGTACGACGAAGTAGAGTGGGCCTCCAAGATCCGAAACGTCCCATTGGTTCTTTTATATTTCTAGGAAGCACTGGTGTTGGTAAGACCGAGCTTGCCAAAGCGTTGGCAGAATTTCTCTTTAATGACGAGCATGCCATGGTACGTGTTGACATGTCGGAATACCAAGAAAAACACACTGTCAGTAGGTTGATTGGAGCCCCTCCAGGTTATGTAGGCTATGAAGAAGGTGGGCAACTGACAGAGGCTATCCGAAGGAGACCCTATGCAGTAGTCTTACTCGATGAAATAGAAAAGGCTCATCTAGATGTATTCAATATCTTACTACAGGTGCTGGATGATGGTAGACTGACAGATAACAAAGGAAGGGTAGCTAACTTCAAAAATACCATCATCATCATGACGACCAACTTAGGTTCCTCCTTGATTCAAGAAAACCTAGCCAATATAGCTGATAGCCAATTAGATAGCGCGTTAGAAAAAACCAAGAACCAAGTTTTTGATTTATTGGTCAAAACCATGCGTCCCGAGTTCTTAAATAGAATCGACGAAATTATATTGTTTAGACCACTTTCCAAAGAGATCATCAAAAAGGTAGTGGAAATACAATTACAACAACTACGAGAACAACTGCAACAAAATGGGATTGACTTGATAGTCGCCAATGCGCCTTTGGTCGACTATTTAGCCCAAGAAGGATATGATCCACAGTTTGGCGCTAGGCCTTTAAAGCGACTCATACAACGTAGTATTCTCAATGAGCTTTCTAAAGCATTACTAGCGGATACATTGGATAAAAGTAAGCCTATTCAGGTGGAGATAACAACTGACCATCAAATACGATTTTCAAATGCGCAAGGGAAGCAATAAGAGTATCAGGAGTAAGCTCCTGATACCACCATTATATCTGATCATCTTATTCTCAGGATGTAATAGTATCCTTAACTTTGGTTTCGACTACTTTGAGCTAGCCCACTTCAACAAAAATGGTTCTGGCAAGTTCGAAATCATCTTTAGTATGGATAGAGCACGTAGGATCATTGCTTTAGGAGAGCAAATGATACCGGAGTATATAGAGTTTGTTCGTTTATTTATAGACGATGAATATGCAGAGGCTGCCAAAAGGTTAGCCAGTGTACCAGGAATTAGTAGAATAGTGCATAAGTATGATCCGCGTACGTTGCATTTTGCGCTATCCTTCAACTTTAGTTCCATTAGGGCACTCAACAAAGCCATGGGACAAATTATTAAGACAGATCCTCCAGGTATAACTTATTTTCAGTTAAATGAGCGTAAATTTGTGAGAAACTATACCACCAATAAGATGGGGCAATTATTAGACGTCTATAAAAAAAATGATGATTCTTGGACGAAAAGCTTTGACTTAAGCTTCTTCTTTAGAAACATGCGCTATATCATTCAATATTCTTTTGGTTATAAAATTAAAAAGGCCAGCAATTCCTTAGCGATTATTCCTCAAAACCGAAAAAGAATAACGATTATTGGCAATATGTTCGATGCCCAAGACAAAGACAAGTTAACTACCAGCCAAATTCTTTTTAGAACCTCAGCACCGGCTAAACCAAAAAGCAATTCTCTTGTACCTACCAAGTAAGTAACACAATCCCCTATTTATGAAACCAGAAAACCTAAAAGCTATTCAAACCAGAGTTCATGAGCTAAGGAGGTATCTTTGACTATGATACCAAATTACAAGCCCTTCACGAACAGGAGGCATTAACACTAGTACCTGTGTTTTGGGACAATAGCTCTCAAGCCGAAGCGATCTTACGAAACATCAAAAATACCAAAACCTGGATTATTAGCTTTGATGCAGTACAAGCATTGGTAGATCACCTAGAGGTAGTACAAGCCTTTTATGAAGCTGGAGAAACAACAGATGCAGAAGTAGAGCAGGCATATCAACAGGTACTAGCAGCTACGGAGGAGTTAGAAATTAAGAAGATGCTCCAAAATGAAGAAGATGAGAGCTCAGCTATCCTAGAAATCAATCCAGGTGCAGGAGGAACTGAAAGCCAAGATTGGGCCGAAATGCTTATGCGGATGTATATTATGTGGGGACAGAAGCAAGGCTATCAAGTGAATCAACTAGCGTATCAACGGGGAGAAACAGCTGGTATCAAATCGGCCACTTTAGAAATTATTGGACCCTTTGCGTATGGTTATCTGAAGGCAGAAGTGGGCATACACCGGTTGGTTCGCCTCTCCCCTTTTGACGCTGCTGGTAAAAGGCATACCTCTTTTGCTTCTGTATACGTATATCCTATCCTAGAAAATAGTATTCGAATAGATATTAATCCAGCAGATATTAGCTGGGATACCTTCCGCTCTGGCGGAGCAGGTGGACAAAATGTAAACAAAGTAGAAACAGCAGTTAGACTCAAACATGCCCCTTCTGGTATCATTGTAGAGTGCCAACAAGAGCGCTCCCAAGCCCAAAATAAAGAAAAAGCATTGGCTATTTTAAAAGCTAAGCTCTATAAAATAGAACTGGAGAAAAGGAATGCAGAAAAAGAAAAGATGGCCAGTTCCAAGAAGAAAATAGACTTTGGCTCTCAAATCAGAAATTATGTATTACACCCCTATAAGCTCGTCAAAGACAATCGTACTGGCGTTGAAAAAACAGATGTAGCTAGTGTGCTCAATGGAGATATCAATGATTTTATCAAGGCCTATCTGATGCATGGAGAGTAAAGTTAATATTCGTTCTCCCCTTCTAATCTAATTATCTTTTATCGTAATTGCCAACATCTTCCCTACACATGTCACCCCAGCCCACAACCCTTATTGCCACGGTCGCTGTGCTCCCGCGCAATGACGGAACTGAGCACATGACTGGCTAGGGGCCAGACACACGAGGCATATTTTATGACTAATTTAAGGTTTTAAAAAAAGTAAAGTTGGTAGATACCTTTTATCTCTTAAACTTATCTTATGATCTTCAACCAACGTAGGATGACATATATAAAAACTCTTTTTTCACAAGATAGTTATGAACCTTTGGCTTCTCGTTTGAGACCTCAATCTTTGGAGGAGATTGTCGGGCAAAAGCATCTCACTGAGGATAAAGGCCCATTAGGTGTAATGCGCAAAAGTGGACAGCTTTCTTCACTGATTCTATGGGGACCTCCTGGATGTGGAAAGACAACTTTAGCACGACTTTTAGCCAAAACTTCAGACCTTGAGTTTGAAGCAATTTCTGCAATTGAATCGGGTGTTGCGGATCTCAAGAAAGTTTTTGAACGTGCACAGGAGCGCAAAAAACTGGGGAAAGGGACGCTTTTTTTTGTGGATGAGATTCATAGATTTAATCGAACCCAACAGGATAGCTTTTTGCCTTATGCTGAAAACGGAACTGTGATTCTCATGGGGGCGACAACTGAAAACCCATCTTTTGAGTTGAATAGCGCTCTTTTGTCCCGCACACAAGTTTTGGTCTTAAGGCGACTTGAAACGGCACACCTTGAGATTTTATATCAGCGGGCTCAATTATACTTGAAGAAAGAATTGCCGTTAGATGCGGCAGGTCGTGCGCTTCTTTATGCCATGGCTGATGGGGATGGGCGAGCTCTTTATAATATGGTCGAGGTTCTCTCTCAGTTGCCGTCTACACCTATTTTGTCCGGAGAAGCGCTTACGCAAGTCGTCTCGCGGAGAGCACCTCTTTATGACAAGAATCAAGAAGGTCATTATAATCTGATTAGTGCGCTTCATAAGTCTTTGCGAGGGTCAGATCCAGATGCAGCACTTTATTGGTTTGCCCGCATGCTTGAAGGGGGCGAAGATCCGCTGTACATTGCGCGGAGACTTATTCGTTTTGCTTCTGAAGATGTGGGGATTTCAGACCCTCAAGCCTTACTACAAGCTATTGCTGCGACAGAAGCGTATGAACGGCTGGGGAGCCCTGAAGGTGAGCTAGCCATTGCACAAGCCATCTTATATTTGGCAACGGCTCCTAAGTCAAATGCTGCCTATGTAGCTTATAAGCGTGCAAGAAAATCTGCAAAAGAAACGGGGTCCTTCATGCCACCTAAGATTATCTTAAATGCACCTACCAAGCTGATGCGAGTGGAAGGATATGGTGAAGGGTGTATGTATGACCATGATACGAAGGAAGCTTTTTCAGGCCAAAACTATTTCCCTGATGAAATGAAGCGACAAGAATTCTATTCACCTCCTGAAAGGGGATTTGAACGGGAAGTTAAGAAGCGTTTGGACTATTGGGCGCGGTTGAGGTCTTCTCTTTCAACCCACACAAAATAGAAGCTTCCAGATCTGAAAAATCTAGTAACTACCAACGTTTGCCTTGATAAGAAGCCTTCAATAGACCATAAGTAAAGCCTTCGCGTGTCTGTATCCCCGTTAGTTTTGTGTTCGGCTCTAATTAGGAGTTGTGGGCAGGGATAATGTTGGTAGTTACAAAATCTACAGGTTTTATACGTCTTCACGAGTATATAAAGTAGTTACAAAACAAAAGATCCGCCTTTGGGAAAATGGTGTTAAAAAATGAGCAGCGTGCCTTGGGAAGAGAACTAGGATAGTGGGTTGGCTTTTGCAGCTTTAGTTCGGCCTAAACAAAACGGTGGCAGGAAGCACTTCCTGCCACTCCAAAATGTCTTTGCGAGGCCCAAAGGGCCGTGGCAACCCCGAAGGGCTCATCGTTGCGTAGGCTTTAAGAGTTAGAAGATAATCGCTTCAATACGTGCATAGGAAGTTCATATAAAATGGTGACAGGGAGATATTTCCCTGTCACTCCAAAACGTCATTGCGAACCCCCATAAGGGGTGTGGCAACCTTTT
>CAZZEE010000040.1:0-8914 GCA_964652695.1 uncultured Cytophagales bacterium | reverse complement strand
TAGTCAGTTTTTACCTCTAATATACTAAACTACTCTTGGGTTAGCAAACCCAAAGCTTTAATTGTTAAAGCTTTAACATCTGATGGGGAACAGGCATATAGTGGATTAGATAAAGGTCATTTAGAGGCAAATATATTGAATGAAGAGACCATCAGCAAGCATCAAGTATATTAGACTTCTTTCGAAACCTAGCCAACTCTCAACCCCACGCTCACTGGATACCCGCCTTCGCGGGTATGACAGCATTGGTGAAGTTGCTATCAACCTGGGAAAAGGCTACCGACTATTAATATCTAATATTATAGAGTTTCGAAAGAAGTCTATTGAAGCATATATTGAAAGTAAGAAGCTAAATTAAGAAGAATTTCACCCAAACACATGCGAGATACAGGAGATGTAGTTAACTTGTTGGCCTAATCCGTAACCATTTAATAGCAATGTGGCATCCAGCCCAGTACCATCCAGGCATACCCCTGAAACTACTTGCTGAAAGACCACTTTCTTAACAGAAAAACCTATATCCTATTATACACGTATGACAACGCATCCTATAAGCGAGCAAGAACTTTTGCGAAGAAAGAAAAAAGAAGAGCTAGAAGCACTAGGTATTAATCCCTATCCGTCCGAGACGTTTTTAAGTAATAGTTCCACCCAGACCATTTTACAAGAATACCCCAAGAACCCTGAATCATTTCAACATGTAAAGATAGCAGGCCGTATCATGAGTCGACGTATCATGGGTGCTGCCTCCTTTGTAGAGCTGCAAGATGCACAGGGAAAAATACAACTCTATATCCACCGAGACACCCTCTGTCCAGGAGAGGAAAAAAGCTTCTATAACACCGTCTTCAAAAAGCTGCTGGACATGGGCGACCTAATAGGTGTAGTAGGGTATGTCTTTACAACCCATGTAGGAGAAATAACAATCCATGTCACCCAGCTCACGCTATTAGCTAAATCCTTACGTCCGCTTCCCATCGTCAAGGAAGATGAGTCACAAGTGTATGATGCTTTTACGGACCCAGAAAAAAGGTATAGACAACGCTATGTAGACCTACTTGTAACACCCACGACCAGGAAGATCTTCCATCAACGAACGCAACTGATACAGGCTATGCGCAACTATTTAAATACATGCGGCTATGAAGAAGTAGAAACGCCCATCTTACAGCCACTCTATGGGGGTGCAGCAGCTAGACCTTTCACGACCCACCACAATACGCTTGATACACAGCTCTATTTACGTATTGCTCCTGAGCTCTATTTGAAAAGGCTCATTGTAGGCGGATATGAAGGGGTGTACGAGATTGCTAAAGACTTCCGCAACGAAGGCATGTCGCGCTTCCACAATCCTGAGTTTACCATGCTAGAGCTATATGTAGCCTACAAAGATTATAAGTGGATGATGGATCTAACAGAGGCACTCCTAGAATATGTGGCTTTGCAGCTGCATGGAACTACCCAAGTGCAAGTAGGCGCTCATGTCATTGATTTCAAAAGACCCTGGAAGCGATTCACGATGTTCGAAGCGATCCAACATTTCACGGGCATAGATATCAGCCACATGGACGAGGCTGAACTAAGGAAGACAGCAGCTCAGCTCTCTCTTGCTTTAGAGTCTTCAGCTGGTATGGGCAAGATTATTGATGAGATCTTTGGGGCAAAATGTGAACCGCACCTCATCCAACCTACCTTCATTACCGACTACCCCGTAGAGATGTCCCCCTTGGCAAAACAACGCCCTGATAACCCTGCATTAGTAGAACGCTTTGAAGCGATATGCAATGGAAAGGAGATCTGCAATGCCTTTTCTGAGCTGAACGACCCCCTTGAACAAAGGAAGCGTTTCGAAGAGCAATTACAACTAGGTAAACGAGGTGACCAAGAAGCGATGCTGCTAGATGAGGACTTCTTACGAGCTTTGAGTTATGGTATGCCGCCTACAGCAGGTTTGGGTATAGGTATTGATAGGTTAGCTATGATCATGACGAACGCACCGTCTATCCAAGAAGTTATATTCTTTCCCCAAATGCGGCCAGAAAAAGAACTATAACCTAAGCAACTTTTATTAACAGTTTGAAATACTTATTGTCAAAATACGAGCAATAATAACCCAAAATTGACATGACTTCATTAAAAACCATAACCGAACTACCACCTATGAAGTTAATAGGTATCTCAGCACGTACCAATAACACAGCTGAGATGAATCTAGCTACAGCTAAAATCGGTACTACCATACAAAAGTATGGCGAAATAGCAGCCAAGCTTGAAAATGATAAAAAGCTAACCAAGACTTATTGTATTTATACCGAGTATGAAAGTGATTTTACAGGTGAGTATACTTACTTTATTGGGTACGAAATACCTGCTTCTGGTGAGGTTTCGGTTGAATTCCAGGTGCTGACTATACCCGCCCAAAAGTACATCAAGTTTACAACTGGACCTGGTAGCATGCCGCAAGTATGTATAGATATGTGGCAAAAGATATGGGCTATGAAACCTCAAGAGCTAGGTGGAGAAAGAGCCTATCTAGCTGACTTTGAAGTCTATGACGAACGGGCATCCGATCCACAGCATACTATATTAGATATCATGATTGGGGTGAAATGATAGCGGTATGCCAAGAATAATTTATATGGATTGGATCAATTTGTAGTGGATCAGTTTGTAGCTGTAAAAAGATGTTCGTATAATTCGTATAAGTAAATTTCGTATAGTAAATGGAGCCGATATTTGCAAACTACCGCTTAATGATATTGAAACAATTATATATATAATATATGTCTGCACACATCTTAGTCCATATTCACCCTCCTCAATGGCTTGCCTTGCCATTTATCATACTGCTATTGATGATTGCCAGTGGACCATTACTCTATGCGGCTCTTTGGCACAAACACTACCCCAAGGTGTCTATTTTACTAGCCAGCTTAGTAATTGGTTATTATATATTTATACTTCACAACTATACTGCACCTATAGCAACACTCGTAGAATACATACAGTTTATCGCCCTGATCAGTGCGCTCTATACAGCCTCCGGCGGTATCCTCATCAAGGTGAATAGAAAGGCTACACCTATTATGAATGTAGGTTTATTAATAACAGGTGCTTTATTGTCCAATATCATAGGGACTACTGGGGCTTCTATGCTATTGATTAGACCTTACATTCGCCTCAACCAAGAAAAAATTAAAATATATCACATCGTATTCTTTATATTTATTGTCAGCAACGTAGGTGGAGCGCTTACACCTATTGGGGACCCTCCCCTATTTCTAGGATTTTTAAAAGGGATTCCTTTCTTCTGGACATTGCAACATAACTTTTATCCTTGGTTGCTAGCAGTACTCATGTTAAGCCTCCTCTTTTTTTGGATCGACAGCCGGCATGCAAAAAACCGTACCCACAACCATGCATCGGTCCCTACAGGACCAATCTTAGAAATTATTGGGAAAAGAAACTTTATTTGGCTACTGCTAATGATCGTGGCTGTATTTGTAGACCCCAACCTATTCACAGGGGTTCCAGCCATTCACTACCATGGACACGATTTTTCTTTTATACGAGAGATCTTACTGATAGCACTGACCTACCTTTCCTATAAATATGCGCATCCTACTGCTTTACAAAGCAATGCATTTAGCTGGGCTCCCTTACAAGAAGTGATCATATTATTTATAGGTATCTTTGGCAGCATGATGCCTGCCTTGTCCATGATCAGTGCTTTTGCACAATCCGAAAGCAGTGCACCTTTTATAACACCTAACACCCTATATTGGGGTGCTGGTATACTTTCCTCTGTATTAGACAATGCACCTACTTACCTCAACTTTTTGGCAGCTAGTATGGCTTCGCAAGGGGCAGACATCCTTCAAACCGCTGATGTACAACAGTATGCAGTAGGAGGATTTGCCAATTCCATTGTTCGACTCAAGGCCATATCCATTGCGTCTGTGTTCTTTGGAGCTATGACCTATATTGGGAATGGACCTAACTTTATGGTCAAATCGATTGCAGAGCAACTGGGGGTATGTATGCCGTCTTTTGTCAAGTATATCCTTTACTTTGCTATCCCATTGCTGCTACCTGTATTATTCTTGGTGTGGGTTCTATGCTTTTATTGGCAGGTATTATAACCTAAGTTACTAATCAGCAAGATCTCTAAGGAGTATCAGGAAAAATCTTGGCACCCCACTACGGGTAAAGTTGAGTTTTTCCAACATCTATTACATGTATTTGTAAGCCCTCATCCATACATATTCACCTAATAACCTCCTGGATAGTAATAGAGGCTTTAAAGGAGCCGAGCTTGTTATACCAAGATTTGTCTTCGACGACCTACTTTTTGTCACCCCACAAAAAGTATCCAAAAAAGTCTGCGCTGTTGAAAAAATGGCTACAATGAACTTAGACACACAAATTAAAAGAACTATCTTACTTAATTTTCTCTATCGTCTGCTTGCTTAGTCCTGTTACCTCTTGAATAAGTGATACCTCCAACCCTTTAGCAAGCATACCCTTAGCTATTTCTAAATTTCTGCTTTCTATACCCTGTTGTATACCCTGTTGTATACCCTGTTGTATACCCTGTTGTATACCCTGTTGTATACCCTCTATTCTACCTTTTTCTGCAGCTGTATCAATAGAATTCTTAATGTCTTGGTAGTATTTTAAGCTATCTCGATAGTTTTGAGCTTGCTCTGGAGTTAATTTAGCTAGTTCTGCTACATCAAATAGCTTTTGAAAGATTTTTTCTTGCAACCCTTTTGGAATCCTTTCTAAGGTCGATAAATGCCTTAATACATACATCCATTTCTCAAAGTGAGTCGATAACTCTTCTACATCCTTGGTAAACTTGGGCATCTCTAAATAAATGAACTTGAGCTTATCATAAAATACTTTACCTGTATCTATATCGGTTAATTTAACATCATATCGGTATTTTTCTCTCTCGGCCTCATCTTCATCAAAGACAAAATCTAAGATAGCAATCATATACACAGCCTTGAGCTGATAATCCCATTCCCCTTTTTTGGCTTGTTCGGTAATAGGAAAAGTCGAATAGTAAACCGTCCTATCTTTGAAATATTTTTGCTCTGTTTTTTGAAGTTCTACAATAAATTTCTCCCCTCTTTGGTTGGTGCAATACAGATCAAAGATGGCTTTTCTATCTACTTGGCTAATCCCCAGGTTTTCATTTTTAAGGTAGGTTATTTCTTGAATCGGACCCTGCTCGTCTTTTAAGAGTTCATTGAGGAAATCAAGCAATAAATCCTTATTAGGCTCTTCTCCAAAGAGCTTTTTGAATCCAAAATCTGTAAAAGGATTAATATAGCGGGTTGTATCTGTAGTCATATTGCTTTAGTCTGATGAAGAGTAATAAGATAACAAATGTATATAAGTCACATACAAAGTTTCCAAAATTTCTGCGTACTTCCAAACTTCAGTTTATTTGCAATAACCTACAACCAACAAAAACTGGTACAATCAGATAGATAACCTGAGTTGCTAGTTACGGGATTGACTTCAAGCCTGGATGAGGGCAGTCACTTTGTTACCTTGTCATGACGTCATCCTATGTTTGTAGATGGAAACATAGTGCAACCCATGCCGGCATCGCGAGCCCCTGTCACTGCGAGGCTGCAAAGCAGCCGTGGCAGAGGGGCGTGGCGATCCAGTATAATTCAACATGAATCGAAAATAGACGCAGACATGTTCCCAAATATTACTACTAGCAACTTAGGTTATTCAATTGAAGTAAAAAACTTAAACTCTTGCGCAAGTGAATGAGCGTTATCTTTAACAACTTGATGTAGGCTACTGGAATGTAACCAACTAGGGATAAGTATCAAAAACTTAGAGAAATAACTCTCTAAACCACTATTCCATGTACCTTTGTACATAACCAATAACAGCTTACTATACCTCTCTATACATACCAGTATGTTGAAATGGCAATCATGGATCAAGAACTTAAGCTTAGCACTAGGATTGCTGGTATTACTTACTTGTATTATCCAAGTAGAAAAAAAATACAACCAGCAAATATGTAAAGACATCCAGGTGACCATTATCCCCATTGCAGCACAACATTTTATAGAGGAGAAATCTATTCTTGCTTACCTAGGAGCCAAGAGCTCTTCCCCCCTCTACAACATCCCCCTTCACCAGATCAAGACAAAAGAGCTAGAGAATATTATAAAATCCCATAACTTTGTCCAACTATGTTCGGTCTATAAAAATTGGCAAGGAAGCTTAAAAATAACTATCTTACCCAGACGTATTTTAGCCAGGGTCGTGAACACCCCTGAATCAGATCGTTATATTGATTCAACGGGGACAATAGTGCCCTTATCAGCAGCCTATACACCGAATGTACTACTCATAGAAAGCAAAAAAACATATAAATTAAATAGCAATATTCTCGCCTCTACGGAAGGGCAGGATTTGCTCAATATGCTGCAGTTAATTACTGAAGATCCCTTTTGGAAAGCTCAAATCACGCACATGAGCATCACCCGACAAGATGAATTCATACTCTCTACCCAATTTAGCAGGCATAAGGTATACTTTGGTCAAGCAGATAATATTAAAAAAAAAATGAAAAAACTAAAGTTATTTTATGAAGTGATCCTACCTTACAAAGGCTGGAATACCTACAAACAAATAAACCTCAAGTTCGATAACCAAATAGTTTGTGAATAGCCTATGGAACAAGAAAAAATAATAGTTGGTCTGGACATTGGCTCTACCAAGGTACTGGCACTGGTAGGTAAGCAAAATAGCCACGGTCACCTAGAGGTTCTGGGTATGGGACAAGCTGTATCAGAAGGAGTAGCCAGGGGAGTTATCACCAACTTAGATAAGACAGTAGTAGCTATCAAACAGGCTATTAAGCAAGCTGAGGAGAGCTCAGGAATAGACATTCGGGTTGTTAATGTAGGTATTGCTGGGAGGCATATTACCAGCAGCATGTATCATGGCAGCATTACTCGAGAAGACACAGAAGAAGAGATCACGCTCGAAGATACACATCGCCTCACCAAAGACATGTATAAGATCTTGACACCGCCAGGAAGCCAGATTATTCATGTAATACCCCAAAGCTATACAGTCGACTACGAAGCAAGCATCAAAGACCCTGTCGGCATGGCAGGAATCAGATTAGAAGCAGACTTCCATATCATCACCGCCGCTACAAACGCTATTAATAACATCTATAAATGTACACAAAGAGCAGGACTAGAGATCGCAGAGCTCATCCTAGAACCACTAGCCGCTAGCCTAGCTGTCCTCAGCAATGAAGAAAAAGAAGCTGGTGTCTGCCTCGTAGACATCGGAGGAGGTATTGTCAATATTGCTATCTTCCATGATGGCATCTTGCGGCATACAGCTATTATTCCCCTGGGAACGAATAGCATCACTGCCGACATTAAAGTAGGCTTACAAGTGATGGAGTACCAAGCAGAGCTTTTGAAAAAACAATTTGGTAGGGCTATTGTAGAAGAAACAAGCCCCGAAGAGGTCATCAGTATGCCCGGTCTACGTAACCGACCGCCCAAAGAAGTATCATTACGCAGCCTCGCCCAAATCATTGAAGCCAGGATGGAAGAAATTATTGAACTGGTGCATGCTGAGATCATCACATCAGGATTTCACAATAAGCTAGCTGCAGGCATCGTCCTTACAGGAGGAGGATCTCAACTGCCATCCCTCAAGAAGCTTGTTGAATATGTGACTGGTCTAGATACACGATTGGGATATCCCAACGACCTGATGGATAAAGAGCATCTCGAAGAAATCAAAGCCCCAACCTATACTACGGGTATAGGACTCGTGTTAGCAGGCTTCCAAGAATCAGAAGTTAGTAAGAAATCAACTACTAAAAACAATAGCAAGCAAGCTTCGAAGAAAGAAAAGCAAGGGAAAGATTTCCTCAGAAAATTCTTACATAAAACCAAAGGATTGTTGATCGATGATTATGAGGGGCAATCCAGTTAATTAATGGCTTTTAACTATTTATAACTATATGGAATTCAGTACACATCGTTTTGACCTAGCTTCTCAACCTAGGAAGTCTATCATCAAAGTAATAGGTGTAGGCGGCGGAGGCAGTAATGCCGTCAACAGCATGTACAAACGGGGCATACAAGACGTGGCGTTCGTAGTTTGTAATACAGACGAACAAGCACTCAAAACCAGCCCTGTACCACACAAGCTACAAATCGGCATTAACCTAACCAGTGGATTAGGAGCTGGTGCCAATCCAGAAGTAGGCAAAAATGCAGCTATTGAAAGCAAAGAAGAAATAGAAGCCCTCTTGGGTGAGGGTACCAAGATGCTTTTTGTAACTGCAGGAATGGGAGGTGGTACTGGCACAGGTGCAGCCCCTGTTATAGCTAGTATTGCTAACAAGTTAGGGATATTGACAGTGGGTATTGTCACTACACCTTTTTCATTCGAAGGAAAAAAGAAGCTCTTACAAGCACAAGCCGGCATACAAGAACTACGCCAACACTGTGATACAGTACTAGTTATTTTAAATGATCGACTCCGTCAAGTCTTAGGGAATCTATCTATCGGCAATGCGTTCTCCCAAGCAGATAACGTTTTAACCACTGCCGCTAAGAGTATTGCAGAAATCATCACTGTACCCGGCTATGTAAATGTAGACTTTGAAGATGTAAAAACCGTGATGAAAAAGGCAGGTGCAGCTGTCATGGGATCTGCTCAAGCGGAAGGCGAAGGAAGAGCCAGAAAAGCCGCTGAACTAGCACTCACATCCCCCCTACTCGATTACAAGGATATACGGGGCGCCAAGAAAATTTTATTATCCATTGTCTCTGGGCATGAAGCAGAAATGCAAATGGATGAGTTAACTACTATCACCGACTATATTCGAGAACAA
>CAZZEE010000039.1:0-8958 GCA_964652695.1 uncultured Cytophagales bacterium | reverse complement strand
AACTAAAATTTGATACATTAGACCTTCTGCGAAACGATTTTAAGGTAGAAAAAAGTGGCCATAAGAGGCTATAATAGGCATATTCTCTGTACCATATTTACTTTCGCAGCGGGTCTATTATCTCAGCTACACAACCTAGCACACTACCAGTTATCGTGGCCCATGCCAAAAAATATGGCTTTATTTTCTCCTAACAACTCATAGTTAAAAATTTCATGCAGATCTATTCTCTACAAAAAATAGAAACACCACGTACTATCTTGAGGCCTTTACAAATGGGAGATGAGGTAGCACTCAACGAAGCTATTAACCGTTCTTTAGCATGTCTACAAAGATGGATGCCTTGGGCCAAAGACCCTAGCTTAGCAGCAACACATGCATTTGTTCATGAAAGTGTAGTTAGTTGGGAAGCTAAAAAAGGTGGTAATTTCCCATTAGTCGCCATTCATAAGCCTACACAGAAAATCATAGGTGCCTCTGGATTTAACCAGGATACGCTTCCTGCTCAAGGTATTTATACAAGTGGCTATTGGCTTGATGTGGTTTATCAAGGGCAGGGGTTAGTGACAGAATTTGTAAATGGACTTACCCGTTATGCGTTGGAACATCTACAAGCACAGATTGTACAGATTTTTGTAGACCAAGCTAACACCAAGAGTATAGCTATAGCTCATAGATTAGGATTTATACCAACCCCTATTACTAACCAACAGACTACTACACTAGACTTTAGCTAGTACACTGTTATTTGCAAGAGCTAATACAAGCCTATTACCCCCACTAGCTGTAACCTGCCAGGAAGACGAAGCTATTTATCAAAATAAACCCTATTAAAATTACCCTAGTCACGCTACCTTTGTGCTAACTAAAAATTTGATACATGATGTCAGCCACACAACCTAGCACCTTGCCAGCCATTGTCGCCCACGCCAAAGAGTACGGCTTTATATTTCCATCTAGTGAAATCTATGATGGGTTACAAGCTGTTTATGATTATGGCCAGTACGGGGCAGCGCTTAAACGAAACTTACAAAATCTGTGGTGGCAAAGTATGACGCAGCTACATAGTAATATCGTTGGACTAGATGCCGCTATTTTAATGCATCCTAAAATTTGGAAAGCTTCTGGCCACATCGATAGCTTTGAAGACCTGATGGTCGATAACAAAGATTCTAAAAAGCGGTACCGGGTAGATGTGTTGATAGAAAACCAGGCTGCTGAGTTAGATGCACAAGGCAAAAACCAGCAAGCACAAATCTTATTAGCAAAGCTTCAAGACTTACTCAAGCAGGATGACTTAGGAGGCTTACATACGCTTCTCCTAGCGGAAAAGATGGTGTGCCCTGTATCCAAGTCTGCTAACTGGACAGAGGTCCGTCGGTTTAATTTGATGTTTGCTACCAAACTAGGAGCACAAGAAGACGAGGCTGATACCATTTATTTACGTCCCGAGACTGCACAAGGCATCTTCGTCAATTTCCTGAATGTACAAAAGACAGCTCGTATGAAGGTACCCTTTGGGATTGCCCAAATAGGAAAAGCCTTCCGGAATGAGATCGTAGCTCGGCAGTTTATATTCCGTATGCGCGAGTTTGAGCAAATGGAAATGCAATTCTTCATACAGCCAGGTACCGACAAGCCATGGTTTGACTACTGGCGGGAAGCTCGTTGGCAATGGCATTTAGCGCTGGGCTTACCAGCAAACAAACTAAGAATCAAACCACATGACAAGCTAGCACATTATGCACAAGCCGCTGTAGATATTGAGTACCAATTCCCATTTGGATATAAAGAGGTGGAAGGTATTCATGCACGAGGTGACTTCGACCTCAAGAACCATGAGCTAGCGGCTAAGAAAAAACTACAATATTTTGATCCTGAGCTCAACCAAAACTATTTACCTCATGTAATAGAGACTTCCGTAGGTTGTGATCGACTGATCCTGATGTTACTATGCGAGGCCTTCACGCAAGAATCAATCGTAGCGGAGGGGGAAACTAAGGAGCGTACCTACCTAAAGTTGCATCCTGCCTTAGCGCCTATCAAGGCAGCTATCTTCCCCTTACTGAAGAAAGATGAATTGCCACAGAAGGCACAACAAATCTTTGATAGTCTAAAATATGACCTCCCACTGGTATATGAAGAAAATCAGTCTATTGGCAAACGCTATGCGCGACAAGATTTAATAGGTACTCCCTATTGTATTACAGTAGATCATCAAACACTAAGCGACGATACAGTAACTTTACGGGAACGAGATAGTATGCAGCAGCAACGAATACCAACAAGTAAGTTACGTGAATTTCTTTTGGAAAAAGTAAGCTTTAAAACGATATTGGCAAAGCTACCGACAATTAATTTATAACCGGGGCAGTTTACTGGGGAATTAGCTCAGTTGGCTAGAGCGTCTCAATGGCATTGAGAAGGTCGGGGGTTCGACTCCCCCATTCTCCACTAGAAGTGGTGTCAGGCTGCCACAGCCTCTGTGAGTTTGTCATCACGAGGGGGTGCACAACCCCCGTCACTTTCTTCACTGCGAAGGCTGTGGCATCCTTCGCAGTGAAGAGGTTCATGGTTGTGTAGGCCTGTAGGGTATAGGAGATAATTGGATCCAGGGATAAACTCCGGCAAATTCCTAGGATAGCGTCTGTAACCGTTCACGCTTGTCTGTAAAGTGTTACGGAGCCGTCATTGCGAGGCTGCGCAGCAGCCGTGGCAACCCGCCTTTGAAAAAATGGCGTAGTGGTGTAGGGAGCTCACTCCCTACACTCAATGCTGCCAGGAGTAGCTCCTGGCAGCAAGCAACGTACCTTGGGGGAAGAGAACTAGGACAGTGGGATGGCCTTGCAGCTTTAGTTTGGCATAATTCTCTTCAATATGCGCATAAGAAGTTCATTTTAGTCATTTTTTCAGTAGCGGAGACTTTTTTGCGTACTTTTTGTGTGGTGACAAAAAGTATGTCGCCGAAGGCTAAACTGACTACAAAGTCATTGTTTCTCTGTACTCGATATAGGGGTGAACAGATACAAGCATCTAGGATAGCGCCTAAACTATTTGTCGCCTATTTCATTTCGTACCACAACTCATACATTAAGCACATTATTGATGTTACCTATTCAATACGCGGGTACTTATTTCCAACAATTCTTTAGCTGCTTTTTCTAATCCCAATGACTTGGCTAGCGGCACAAAGAAATCTAATGTTTCTTGGGCTATTTTCTTCTTTTTTTCCTCTGTCTTGTGGCCTTCTATCGTCCGCATATTATGCAATCGGTCTGCTACTTTGACATATAAGGCTCGTTTATCGGTTGCTTCCAGGAGCATTCTCTTATTTTCAGTGTCGTTTAGTTTCACCCTATAAAAACTATCTTTAAAATTTTCAAAGTGGGTCACGTAATCCACTACCTTTGCTACTTCAGAACCAAAGATCATTTCAATGTTTTCTAGTAGCATAGGCGTATCCTCGACCGTGTCGTGGAGCAGCCCTCCTATGATAGTAGCTTCCTCTTGATTCCAATCCAATACAATGTGAGCCACTGCCAAAGGATGCAGGTAATACGGCTCGCCAGACCTTCTACTGACAGCGCCATGGTACCACTTGATCAACTCCAGGGCCTCTTTAACTTTCTCTATATTGGCAACTGATTTTTGTCGTACATCCGCTAGAAACGCTTGTTCCTGCTCTTGAGCACCAGGGTACTGGTCGTTGGCTCGTATTAATTCTGTTCCCAATTCCATAGCCGGAGCGTCCATGTCTGCAGGTCGAATCTCATTCACATCTACAGGGATTACATAGAGGTAATAGTCATAACTAGCCTGCTGGCTAACGGCTAGATTGGTATACCCGTAATGGGATTTAATAATACGTTGATTTTCCGTTAGCAAAAGTTCTTGGGCGTTGGTTGGGTGAGGCAAACTAGCGCTACTCAGCTCTGGTGTATAGCTATCTGCCAAGTCAGGCAAACTATCTGGCTGTTGTGAAATGATAAGTCGGATAGCTGGCAGCTGCTTCACGTAGTCTCCCTGGGGGCTTACCGTGGGCAAAGGATAGGTTAGCCGGGTATTGTCTAGGGTTAAATAATAGTCTTTGTTATCGGGTAGGGCTACAATCGTATTCTTGAGCACTTTTACTACCTGGATTGGATCGCAAACAATTTGTTGGTGCTTTGTCTTCTCAAAATAGTGCAAAGTAGCTTTAGGAAGTTGTTGCTGCAATTGTTCGAGTAATTGTTCTATCGCAATCGGTTTTACCTCTAAGCGCAAATAATCCATGGCCCGTTGATCTACTCGTGTCAAAGCCAACGCCACCGAGGCAACGGCGGACTCAATATCTTGTAAATTCTTATCCAAAGAATTAGCTGATAGAGCTGATGTTTTGGATTGATTCCTCATAGTTCTGATATCTTTTACAACATTAGAAAGTTTATCGATATCCGCATTTTTTAATGTTTTAATTAGGCGTATCTTTTCTATAAATGTTTCTAAGTGAGCTTGTCTAATCTCTTGTTCACTAGCTACTAGAACTCGATTGTCCGTAGCAAGCCGATCATAACGTAGTTGCTTTCTACGAGCAAAAAGTAGACCAATGAGTATACCAAAGATACCTTGATAGATGAGTAAGTATTTATCTGAGAAGCTAAGAGATACGACCAGCGGTCCAATAAAAAACCTATAAAAAGCGAACCCTAAGCTGATACCTAGTATACCCACGATGGTGGCAGTAAGCCAGTCTAGTAGTACGAATAACAAGATGATAGTCCCAAAAATGTTAACAACCCATTCTATGCCAGCACCTGTCAAGAGCAGCATGAGAGTACTTGTGAATGGCAAACAGTACATGACCGTAAAGTGCCAAAAGGTAGGCATGTAGGGAAGCAAGGATGGACTCCATTTTTCTCTAAAAATTAGTAATACACACAATACACCACCTACCATCCTTAAATAAATCATAAGATTTTCATATTGAGGTAGAGTTGGTGTCCAGATAAAATAAGGGATTGTGTAGTTGATTAAAAGAAACACACCAAACAGTATATAAGGGGCGCCATACTGCGCTACCCTAGCTTGTGAGTAAGCAGTAATATTTTTAGGAGTGGGAAGTATGCTCTGTATGCTACTGAAGAATGCTTTTTGATGAGGTCGCCATATTTTTTCTTCTCCGGCAGGTCGGTCAACAATAACAAAACCCTTGTTTCGAATCAGGTGAAGACCAAAAAAGCTGATACCATTAGCAGCTATACTAATGAGTATAGCCAAGTGACTATACATCTCAGGTAAAGCTAGCTTAGCACTCACGAAAGCAATAGCAGTTATAAGGAAGGCAGCATAGAATTCTTGCTTACCTGCTCTTAATCCCATCATGCCTGCAAATAAAGGGAACATTAATAAAGGACCAGTAAGCTCCAAAGAAGTAAAATATAAATCGAAAGTATCGGTAGTATTGAGTCCAATGTAAATCCCAACTACACTTATTAAGACTGTAGTATATCTAGCCCATCTTACCTCGTCAATTGCTTCATTTCTTCGTTCATAGGTAGGCCTAATAATATCATGCACCAAGGTCAGCCCAGCAGCATGCAGGTAAGAATTGGTAGAAGCCATGCAAATGGCCAAGAAGCCTGCTATAGCTAGCCCTTGTACACCAACAGGAAAAAGACCATGAATAAAATGCGGCATGATTTGATCAGACTCAATATTAGGATATAATACGATAGCAGCCAGTCCTAGCAATATGATCATGATGCGAAAAACAGGATCAAAAGCAGCTATGGTGAGGTACTGGTTGCGGAGCTGATTGCCAGTTTTACCCATGAGTAATCGCTGAATCATAGCAGGATCTACCATGCCTACTGGGATAATCCACAATAAAAAAATGGTTACATAAAAAGAAAAATCTTTATGATGGAATATTTCAAGCTTTTCTGTAGGCACTTGCTGCAACAACTCCTGAATCCCACCTACTTTTCCTATTGCTTTATAAGCTATGAGTGGAATAAAGATAGCCAGTATAATAAACTGCAAGATATCGGTAGTTACCACTGACCTAATACCTCCATGAACTGTGTAAGCAGCTAGTAGTAATCCGCCTAGGATAATTCCCAATCTAGCAGGGATATTTAGTAAACTTTCACAGATAATACCTAGTACATGAAGTTCCAGACCTACTCTTAAGACTGCATTTACTACACCGAGGACACCTGCAATCATCCCACTATAACGGCCATAAAATTCTTTCATCAAATCACCCATGGTCAGGCAGTTATCAAACTGCGCAGCTTTGGGGGCAATGAATAACCCAGTAAGGAGAAAAGACCCAGACACTGCCAAAAGAGACATAGCCATAATAATACCCGAAGAGTAAACAACTCCTGCATCATCCCATGCAGCGTCAGATCCTAAGTAGGTAGCTAATAAAGTCAATACTAAAGCCCCTGTACCAAAACTCTTATTGGCAATTGCATACTCTCTAATATCCTTGACCCCTCTTCCTGCACGTATACCTATAACAAGTGTAATAGCTAAAAAAGCATAAACAATGAGGTAATCTATACTGAGGTATTGCATAATAAAAATTGGTTAGCCAGGCCACCAATTTAACTAAAAAATGTTTTTGTACTAATTATTTCTTAGTACACTCGACTAACTATATATTAGAAAAAAATTTTGAAGTTATGAGGATTCAAAAAGAAGGGAATTTTTTATAACTTTTGAGCTTGAATATAGTATATGACTTCAACCATGAATACAGCCCACCTGCTTCAGTTTCTGGAACAGCTCCAACAAAACAATAACAAAGCTTGGATGGACGCCCATCGGGCTGACTATCAAGAGGCCCGCCAAACACTCCTAGCCCTCACAGAGCAGCTGATAGGCAGCATGGGGAAACTAGATCCTCATCTAGCTTCCTTAAAGCCTGCCAACTGTATTTTTCGCATCAATCGTGACATCCGTTTTAGCAAAGACAAAAGCCCTTACAAAACCAATATGGGCATGTATTTAGCCCAAGGAGGTAAAAACGGAACTTATGCAGGTTATTATCTACACTTACAACCCCACAACCAGTCTTTTATAGCAGGGGGATTATATCAGCCTACGCCAAATATATTGAAGAATGTACGCCAAGAAATTGACTACAATGGGGCAGATCTAGAAGCGATCGTGTCAGCTAAAAAGTTTAAAGATTTATTTGGATCCTTACAGGGCGAAAAGTTACAACGACCTCCCAAAGGATATGATGCAAGTAACCCCTATAGCGAATGGTTGAAGTTGAAGTCCTTTGTAGCCATGCACCCACTAACCGATGCAGCTGCCTTGCAACCAACCTTGGTGGATAAGGTGATGCAGGCTTTTCAAGAGCTAATTCCATTCACTCAGTTCTTCAATCGAATTATGGATACAGAGGTGGAATAATTCCAATAGCTATGAGTCAGCTCCTACACATCCGCCAATTACTAGAAAGCCATGCAAAAATTAAGCAAGGTAATGTTAAATCTTTTTTTAAGACAGGAGTAGGGCAATATGCGGCTCAGGATCAGTTTCTGGGTGTGAACGTGCCCACGTTACGTAAGATCGCCAAAGAATTTTCAACCCTATCCCTACAAGATATACAAGGATTGCTGGGCTCACCCATCAACGAAGAGCGTTTGCTAGGGTTACTGATCCTGGTAAACCAGTATCAAAAGGCAGATTTATCAGTCAAACAAAGTATCTACCAATTTTATCTGGATCATTTACAGCATGTCAATAACTGGAATCTGGTAGATAGCTCTGCGCATCTCATACTAGGTGCTCATTTATTTGACATTAACGCTGACCAAGAACTGCTAATGGTTTTAGCAAAATCAACCATCCTATGGGAACGTCGGATTGCTATTGTTGCCACATGGTACTTTATTCGTCAAAAAGAATTAAACTGGACTTTTCAATTGGCTGAGATGCTATTACAAGACAAGCATGATCTAATCCATAAGGCGGTTGGGTGGATGTTGCGAGAGGCTGGTAGAGTGGATGAAGGTCAGCTAATAACGTTTTTAAACCAACATGCAGCTGCTATGCCAAGGACCATGCTGCGATATGCCATAGAGCGGCTAGCACCTCCAAAGAGAGCGTTTTATTTAGCTAAGAGATAAGCAGCT
The DNA here is from genome assembly GCA_964652695.1 of uncultured Cytophagales bacterium. Taxonomy (GTDB): domain Bacteria; phylum Bacteroidota; class Bacteroidia; order Cytophagales; family Amoebophilaceae; genus Amoebophilus. The sequence continues at coordinate 823 of CAZZEE010000039.1, read as the reverse complement.
TATTTTTAAATTCTTAGCGCCACCATTCGATACCAACCATCATAAAAAAGTTATTGCTTGCTGTATTTTTTGTATTATCAATCACCAGCACTTTCTGCTATGGGCTAACTATTAAGTTCGTTCCTCATAAATTTGCAGGATTTGTGCATTACTTATATGAAAATAATGTTACAAACATTGACTTTGCGTTGCGTAGTGCCAACATTAAGCAAACCAGTACCTTTCAACCTGAAACTGGCTTATATGTAAATAACATAGGTCATGCTGAGGCTGAATTATATGTTCCTAAAACACAGCCTGTTGAACAAACAGAATTTTTTTATCAATTGTCCCATTTAAAATCCTTCAAAGGCCTCCAACAGTATCTAGCTAAAATACAAGATCCTGCGTCCAAAGAAGCTTTATCGAAGCTAGTGAATGACGCTTATACTGCGTATTCCAAGGAGAAACATACCAAATCAAACATTAAAAAATATGCCTCATCTGCCAATAAGTTAGCCAATGATCAGCAACAACTCATCAATGAATTTGTTGCAGCAGTACCTCGTTTGTATAAGGCTACATCTCCCTATAATGACATTATAGTTTATGTATTTCCTGTAAAAGAACCAGCACAACCAATTTCTTTCTACAACACCATCCTTTTGCCAGTGAGCAACCCGCCGAACTTAGAAGAATATCTAGGATTGGTGATGAGAGAGGTAAGTCATATGCACTACCAAAACCAAGATATCAATTCACAGCTTAGCACAGAGAAATTTTTCTTTCAGTCTTCCTCTCCTTATGCTTACACAACCTATCGTTATCTCGATAAAGCTTTGGC
>CAZZEE010000038.1:0-8965 GCA_964652695.1 uncultured Cytophagales bacterium | reverse complement strand
CGATGAGTTCGTAACAGCTGACATATCCAACCAAATGACAGGATGCTGCTCCCAGGTATAATCACTTTGATCAATCCAGAGACCTTTGAAGAGATGTCTTTCCCCTCGAAAAATGGCACGGAGCGTAGAGACAAGTAATGACTTACCAAAGCGCCTAGGACGGGAAAGGAAATACATAGCCCCTTGGCTAATCATTTGATGTATTAGCTCTGTCTTATCCACATACAGATAATTTTCAGTACGTATGGTCTTAAAATCTTGTATGCCTACGGGAAGTTTCTGAGTCATGGGATGTTGTTTTAATGTGCTACATTTAGCTATTGATGGTTAATAACTGATAGGTGATTACAACAAATATACCTTTTTTTAACGACTTATTTGGCACATAAGCTAAATGGTATTAGCTTTGCATATCCCTCTCTTTAAGATTGAACTCCCCTTTTGTATTAACGTGTGCCCGTTGATGTGTGTCGTATGGAGAATTTAGTTTTATTAGATGTTCAGGCCCAGCTGAATGATTTCCTGAGGTGGATCTTAGATATTCGGCCTATTCTCTGCTCGATTGCTGGTATTATCAGCATTACCCGTATTTTTTTTGTGGATGAGCGCTAGAGACAAGCGCACAGCTATTGAAGAGACCATCTATTGGGTCGTTGCCATAGTGGTCTTCTTTGTAGGCTTTGAAGTGATCGATGAGCTGAATAATACACTCAGGTAATGGATAAGCTACTGGTCGCCAGATCCTTGGAAGAGCGAGGTAAAATAGGTCCCCTCTATGTCCATGAAGCTGTGTTTCTGCTGCTAGGATGCCTTTTGATCTTCTTTGCCCTTTCTATCATCCGTTACTGGGTAACCTTTAGTGCCTGGTGGTATACGAGTACCCCTTGCCTGTTTGTCATGGGACTGATCCTGGCCAAAGCACTCAGAAAAGAAAGTAATCCGACTTGGTTTTTCTCTTATACCTCTTTTTATCTCCAACAGCCCCGATATCTCTATATCCAACAGCCTATCTATGCAAGAAAAGCCAAGGGCAGCTGAAATACAGAGCCGTATTCCGATCCATGAGATTACAGATGACCTCCTGATCCTTGCCGATGGAAGCGTTTCGGTAGGCTATAAGGTGGATCATTTGGAGGATGAAGCTTTAGACGAAGCAGGCTACGAGCATCTAGTCAAACACTTTACAAGAACCGTCCAGCATTTTCCTCTGGACACGGTGATACAAAAAATGGACATTTATTACCTAGATCCTTTCGAGGTTATGGTGCCCCCATCAGCTGGCTTACTCAAACAAAAGGAGCTCGCTTACTATCAAAACCGGCCTATCCTACAGCACCAGGCGCTTCTTTATCTTTGTTTCCCTGCCTTTCCTGGCACTTATAGTCCCCATACCACTTACTTTGCTAAAGGCGCTTGCGGAATTAAAAATCCTTTTGCCAGCCTTGACGGGACCATAGAGACTGCCCACAAATACAGCTCTGAGCTAGCGGCCAATTTGTCAGGCGCTTGGAAGCTCACAAGGCTCAGGGACGAAGACAACCTAGCTGCCTTATATGCATACCTCAACCTAGACTTTAAAAACAAACCAACGGGTTTTGAGCATACCATGACCCTAGCTCCTAGCTACCTAGCGGTAGGTCACAAGCGGTTGCAAGTCATTTCCATGCAAAGCCAATCAGATGAGCCTCGATACTCTTCTTTCAATGGACTTGGTAATGGCAAAGGCGTAGCCACGCCTTTCATAGGTCCTTTAACCCATTACTTGAATTTCCCCCATGTTACCCTGCAGGCTATCCGGATTTTAGATACAGAGGCATTCCTCAAGGAGCGAAGTAGTGAATTAGCTTGGAGTCAAGGGGCTACAAGAGCCGAAAGGGCCTCCAGGAACGCCACCTTAGCCCAAGAAGCTTTGGCAGACTTTGAAACAGCGCTCAGGGCCCAACAAGGCTCCATGGCTTTGTTGGATTTACAAGTACTCGTCTATGATGCAGATCCAGCGCTTGTAGCTGAGCGCGTCGAAGAAACCAAGAAAGAGTTTAAGCGGCTTGGTATGCGGCCTTTTGTAGAAACCTATGATACAGCGAACCTCTTTTTTGCAGGCATGCCAGGAGCAGGGCAGCAGCTCTACCGGGGGCTTCCGATGAGTCTCGAGACAGCTGTCGCTTATCTCAATACCATAGAGCCTCGGAAAGCAGGGGACCCTACAGGAATACTATTAGCGGACCGGCATCAACGACCCATTTATTATGACCCTTTTAATCGAAAGCTGGATAACCAGCATGCCCTAGTGTTTGGTCCCTCTGGATCAGGTAAGTCTTTTTTTAATGGCAAGATGATTAAAGATCGATACGCGGCAGGCCACCGGGTGATTGTGGTCGATAGTGGGGGAACTTATCGAAGATTATTTCAGGCGCCCGGAGGTAAGTATATTGAATACAGCCCCCATCAGCCTTTGCACCTGAATCCTTTTCTCTTGCCCCTGATAAAAGGTAAATACCACCCCTCTATTGGAAAGATAAACTTTCTAGTGCAGCTAGTAGGTAAGATGTGGAAAGAGGACCTCAACAAGCATCCTTTGAGCCAAGTAGAAAAAGCATTACTCTCGAGGTGGATCAATTTCTATTACCAAGGGCTTTCAGGGGAAGTGATCCCTAGCTTAGCTGGCTTTTATGCCTGGCTGCAAGGGCAGCTCGCCCAAGGTAGAGCGGATTTCCAGTCCTTGCAAGAAGAAGGGCTTTTTGCTTTTCAAGACTTCTTTATTGTCCTAGAAGCATTTGCAACAGGTGTTTATCAAGAATTATTTAATGCCCCTACAGTGGATTACTTAGTTGACTACCGGCTCATATGCTTTGAGCTAGAAGCGGTCAAGCACCTTGAGAGAATCTATCCCTTGGTTGTCCAAGTGCTCTTTGATTTGGCCCTTGAAATAGTAGCCAAACACCCCCAAGACACCAAGTTTATTGATATAGAAGAAGGATGGAGCATGCTCAATGACTACTCTTTAGAACACATCAATGCCTTTTTTAGAAAAGGAAGGAAAACCAAGACATCCATCCGGATCATCACCCAAAGCATTGAAGAGATCGAGCATTCGCCCATTGTAGGAGCCCTCAAGAATAATGCTGCTACGCTGATTTTACTCTATAATGACAAAGAATCTTCTAGAAAAGAGATCGGGGCCTTTTTCGGGATGAATGCCTTGGATATGGACAAGTATGCTAGTTTAAGTAGGAAAGATGGGTATTTAGGTTACCGGGAGGTGCTCATTAGAGAAATGGGCACCTCGAAGATATGGATGGTCGATACTTCCCTCTATGAGCATGCCATGATTACCTCTGAGCCCGATGAGCGAAATAGGATCACAGAGCTGATAGAGGACAAGAAAGATGTGACTAGAGGCATCTCTGCTTGGGTGAAAGAGGTAAAGGAATTGAGCGAATGAATACCTTTTTGTAAAGATCTTTAAACCATGAAAACAAAAAACAGACAGATATGACAAGCATTAGGATAAACCCTGAAACGCACCACAAGTTAAAGAACATAGCTAATCGGCAAGGCAGTAAGCTAACTGACTTGCTTGGGGAAATAGCCTCATTACTAGTTAATTCAGAGCTCTCTCCTTCCAAGCTACAAACAAAACTTGAAGCAGCCAGTCAGATGCATAGCTTTCAAAAGCTATTAACAGAAGAGCTTGCTAAGGTAGTCAAAGCAATCGGCCAGCAAGAAAGGAATTATCTTTTCCCTTTTGCTAAAGAGCTTGCCCTCATCAAAGATCGTACGGAGCAGCTGGCCGCTAGAGAGGAAGGCATCTTTAGCCTAGTAGATATTTATGAAAGGTTACAACATGTAGAAGAGCTTATTCAAGCAAACAAAGAAGCTTTGGACAAACAATATCAATTATTGATGGAGGTGTAGTATGTATATCAGTGTAGGGAAGGGAGAAAAGGCTGCTAATACAGGCAGTTGCGCGGCACTAGTTAATTATCTAGAAAAGGAAAATAAGGAGGGCAAAGATAAGGTCTATTTTTTTGACGAGGATCGAGAAGAGGTTTTACCTGAAGAAGTAATAGCAAAGATTGAGCAAAATATCCAAAAGCTAGCAAAGGCGGATGCCAAGTACTTCATGGTAACCATTAGCCCGAGCGAAAAAGAGCTTCGACATATTCAAAATAATACCGACCAGCTCAGAGACTATGCCAGGGCTGTGATGGAGGAATATGCCCTTGCTTTTGATCGAGGGATTAGTGGGGCAGACCTCGTGTATTTTGGGAAGATTGAGCAGGGTAGAAAATTTACAGGCGCGGACAAGGCTGTACAGCTAGGGATCGTGTCAGCAGGTATCCCCAAAACAGGACTTCATACCCATGTGCATATCATCGTCAGCCGCAAAGACAAAACACAGCGATTGAAGCTCAGTCCAGCAACCAATCACCGCACTAATCGAGGGAGTTTCCAAGGAGGCTTTGATAAGATTAAATTCTTCATAGCCTCAGAAAAAGCTTTTGATCAGCGGTTTAACTATCTGCGCGCCCAAGAAGAAAAGTTTAGTTATCGAAAAGAAAAGCTCAACTCCGAGCAAGTCCAGCCAGTTAATAAGGAGCAAATTCAGCAATTGCGCACAGCTATTGCCAAATCCCTGCAAGAAAAGCCTACGCTACTTTCATTTACCCAAGTGCTTGTGAGGCAAAGAATCCGGCCTGTCTTTGAAAAAGATGCAGCTGGCGGGGTGATTGGCATGAATTACCAACTCATGGGTAATCAGCTAGCTGCCCAGGGCGGAGGTAAGATCGTCTTATTGCGTGATGAAGCGGGCAAGCCCATGCTCGCGGTTCAGCTCAAAGGTCAGGTAAGGGACCAGGTAGCTGGGCGGCTGATAAGCCCAGCTGAAAAAGAACAACTAGTGAGCCAAGGGTATACTGATTATTTGACAGGCTTTACGAGCCGGCTAGGGAAACCCTTTGCTGCCCGCCTTTATTTTAATGCTCACAATGAGCTCAAGTTTAGTTTTACGCATACAGTCCCTGAAATAGCTACGTCTGCCCCTTGGACGAGACAAGAGTGTAAAGATTTTGTATTTCCAGCCTCTTATCAAGGGGTGCCTTTAACTCCTGCTATTAAAAAGCAGTTACTGGCCAGTCAAATTAGTGAGTTTATCCCTAGGCTAGTTACCCGGCATAAAAAAGCTCAACTCCTTCCAAGTTTTATGATTGCCGAAAAAGACCTAGGACCTGGATTTGAATTCCAAAACATCAGTAAAAAGCTGTACCATGCAGTCCAAAGCCAAGATGTCGCGCAAGTGGAAAGTTTTCTAGCCCAGCACAGGTCTCAAAAATCCCTTCCAACAGCAGGCCCGGTTATTAACTGGTCAGTGAGCCTAGGCATTCATAAGGAGCCAGCACTGCATAGTCAATCTCCTAGTTCCTTTTTGCAAAAAGCTTGGCAGAAGCTGGGTTTTAGCCCGGAAGAAGAGGGGGCTGATAATAGGCTACAGCGACTTAAAAAGCGCCGCAAGAAAAGAAGAATATTAACTCTTTAGTGCGTTATGCCAGCTAATCTACTCGCCATTGCAACTGCGCTGCTCTTGTATCAAGGGATCTATTACCTCTATCTGCTCTATATAGGAAGTGGCTGGATATGTCCTTATTTCCCCTATGTTATCTTCAAATTTTACTTTCTAAAAGGTTATAGCATGGAAGCTAGGATCTTGCTATTGCTGGTCCTTGCTAGCACCAGCTACCCTACAATCAGAAAGCTCTTTCAAGGACTACGTCTCCAAAGCTGGAGCGCCTTTACAAGCAGCTTGATAGGACTTTTGCTGGGACTGTGGTTTGTTTTTGTAGAGCAGATCGGTAGCTTAGCTTTTGTCTTATGGACTTACCCAATCTCGCTAGGACTCATTTTACTGAGCCTGCCTTTCAAGCTATCAGCCAAGAAGCATTCCGCGAGGCTCACCAACCCCGAGCGCGCTATAAACACTCCTTTTAGTATTTCTTTACCTCATCAGCAAGGGAAATTACCTATTAACAACCCGCAGCGAGGGATATTCGTACTTGGTAATCAAGGCAGTGGCAAGACCAGGTTTGTCCTAGAGCCTATGCTCTATGCCTTGATTCAAAAAGGGTACGCAGGCATTATCTATGATTATGACTTCGAAGCGGTACCTGCTAACCCCAATCGTTCGTATTGTTTAACTAAGTTTGCCTATAACTGCTTTTTGCGTTTCAAGCCAGAAGGTGTACAGTTTCGCACGATCAACTTTACGGATCCTAGTAGTAGCGCTCGGATTAATCCAATAGCCCCTAGCTATATTCAAAATAGAGCTTACCTAGAAGAATATGTGCAGGTACTCCTGCATAACCTGCATCCAGATACGAGCAAAAAGCAAGACTTTTGGATGCGTAGCACCCAGGCCCTTTTAAAGAGCATCATTGTGTTTTTACACAACAACTTCCCCAAGTATTGCACCTTGCCCCATGCCATCTCTTTTGGTCTCTTGCCCCTCGAGCAAATACTCTCTTCTATCCAATTTGATCCAGAAGCTTATGCGTATGCCAGCTCGATCTTTGATGCTGCCGGGGCTAAGCAAGATGCAGCAGGTCAGCTAGCAGGAGTTACAGCTACCTTTAAAGTGAGCTTACAGCTTTTACTCGATAAGCAGGTATTCTGGGTACTCAGTGGAGAAGATATGTCCCTTGCTATGAATGATCAAAGCCATCCTACCATTCTTTGTATTGGCAATGTTCCACCTGCTAAAGCTGCCTATAGTCCTATTATTGCCCTCATTATAACTGTTTGTTTCAAGGCCATGTATGGCCATAGCCGGGTGAAGAGCTTTGTAGCTATTGATGAATTACCTACCCTCTACATTCCTGATCTATCTGAACTACCAGCAACTGCTAGAAAGTATGGTATCGCAACCATTGCCTGCGTGCAGTCCAATGCCCAACTCGAACATACCTATGGAGCAGTAGGCGCTAAGAAGATCCAGCAAACACTTGTTAACAAAATTTTAGGTAGTGCCGAAGATGAATCCGCCATGTACATCAGTAAGCTACTAGGCAAGCGAGAGCAGTTCAAAGCCTCTAGCTCAGAGAGTTATAGCAGTCAAGAAGGGAGGCTATCTGAAAGTCAAAGCATAAGCCAGCAGCGGCATTTAGAGGATGTATTAACCCCTCAGCAGGTTATGGGTTTTAGGGTGGGTGAGTTTACAGGCAAAGTGGCAGAAAGTGATGAAGCTTTCTTTCATCTGCAAATGAAGCCGGTCTCAGCTTATGATCATCATTTTACCAATAAGGAGTTGAAAGAGCTACCAGTAAGTCAAAAGCTAGTCGATATTGACGCGAATTATGCTAGAATCCAAGAGCAGGCAGCTAGTATCCCGCAAGCTATCAAACGCTTGCAAAGGGACAAAGAAAATGCAGACTTGTTTTAGGTTATTTAGAAGCTGAGCCGTCCAGTAGCTTAGATTTTAGCTGGTTTTTGAAGGTTATATTATAGGTTAGATACTCATAATAAGATTACCATTTCTACTTAAACTACTACCTGATTTAGTCGGTAATGGCTTCAGTTTCCTTTTCCTTAAAATTTTCTAACTCCTTGTTTAGTTCTTCTAGTAGCTGCTCTTCGGTTGGTAAATAAAGCTCATATTGGCTTGCAAATATCTGTTTTTGACCTTCTGGCAATGTAAACTTGACGACAGCATCATTTTTACTGGCACAAAGCAAAATACCTATAGTAGGGTTTTCGTGTGGCAACCTCTCTATCCGATCATAATAGTTGACATACATTTGCAACTGCCCAATATCCTGATGTGTAAGCTTGGTTGTCTTAATTTCTATGATAACAAAACATTGTAATAAACGATTATAGAACACTAAATCAGCAAAAAATTCATCTCCCTCTATATGTATTCTTTTTTGCCTTGCCACAAAAGAAAACCCATTGCCTAGCTCCAACAAAAATTCCTGTAAGTGTGTAAGAATAGCGTTTTCCAAATCCTTTTCGTAGTATGAAGCTTCTCTTTTTAGGCCTAAAAATTCCAGAAACATCGGGTCTTTGATAATTTCTTTGGCGTCAGAAGGCAACTTTTCATTCCTAGCAACTGCTAATACACTTTCTTTGTCATTGCTCATCAAAAGGCGCTCATACAAATGACTGTAAACTTGTCGTTCTAGTTGGCGTACCGTCCAATTATTCTTGATCGTTTCTGCGATGTAGAACGCTATTTTATCCTGATTGTCAATTCTTAATAATAGTCTATATTGACTCCAACTCAATTGTGAACACACTGTGTTCACAATTGGAAATGTGCGGTAAAATTGCCTGTACCAATGGAGCTGTCTGTCAGAAAAGCCACTTCCAAATTCGGGTTGTAGCTGCTGGGAAAGATATTTAATAAGATAAGTTCCATAGTCTGCCCGGTCTTTTCCTTCTTGCTCTTCTTCAAAAATACGCTTTCCAATATGCCAATACATCAAAGTACGCTGATGGTCAACGGCCCGAATGGCATTGTCTTTTGATTGGGTAATGATAGATTTAATATCAGCTATAATAGATTGGTTTATAAGCATTGTTTCCAAAATAAATTCATAAAGAAAATAGTACAATATAGTAGCGCTATAAATATTAAAACTAATCTTGCTTAAGTTTTTCTATTGTCTCTTTGCTTAGTCTTGTTATCTCTTGAATAAATGCTACTTCCAAACCTTTATTTAGGCTATTTTGAACTATTTATTTTCCAACATGTGGGTTATTTCTCGATGAAGGTCTGGTAACTTATTTTGGTTAGCTGTTTCTACAAGTACTGCTAATAGACTGTTATATTTTTCTAACAAGTGGATATATTTCCCTCCCATGCTTACCGGTTCAGATATTGGGGTTTTGTCTAATAGGTCAACCTCTTCCTTCATTTCAGGAAAGTCAATGGTAAAATCATAGTAGATGATCTTACCTACTTTCATGATAA
>CAZZEE010000037.1:6668-8985 GCA_964652695.1 uncultured Cytophagales bacterium | reverse complement strand
TCGTTCCCTCGCAGTGACAAACCCGATAGGGGTGTGGCAACCCTTCCAGCAGCGGCGATTTTTTTGCTTACTTTTTGCATGGTCGGCAAAAAGTAAGTCGCCCAAGGCAAAACTATCTTAATTGGGATTACTTGATGTAATAGACCCGCTGCGAAAGTAAATCTAGCCCAGAAAATATGCCTATTATAGCCTCCTATGGCCACTTTTTTCTACCTTAAAATCGTTTCGCAGAAGGTCTAATCTATTAAAGTAGCTACTACCTAAAATCGTTTCGCAGAAGGTCTAATCTATTAAAGTAGCTACTACCTAAAATCAGCTTACTAGACAGCCTCTAAGACTTCTTGAGAAATTAAGAATTTTAACGTCACTGCGAGCCATGTAGTGGCGTGGCAGTCTGGGAAGGAAGGAGTTTGGGAGTAACCGGACGTCATCGCGAGGCCCCGTTATTGCGAGGCCCTTGCGAGACCTTTTTAGGGCCGAAACAACCCGAAGAGCCGTGGCAGAGGGCCGTGGCGATGCACCACTGATAGACTACCCATTAAGTGGCGAACATCACTGCGATTATCTACTAGCCCTAGAGGCCTACGCAACGATGAGCCCTTCGGGGTTGCCACATCTGCTTCGCAATCCGCGGCAGTTTTACCGCTACACACAGGGAGCAAAATACATAGATTACGCAAGCATTCTACAGCAACTAGAGGGAAATGTGCATAGAAAAATAAGATAACGTTGCAGCAATAAAATAATTGACGATTGCTAGGTTCTATCAAAAAAGATACTTATATTATTTATATAAAGAAACGGATAGCGGGAACAGTTCCTTATAAAGTTTCTATCATATGTATGTCTCACTTTCAAATCTTATAAGACATGAATTATCAACAAACAAAAACAATAAAAAAATACAGCATCAATAAAAACTTGCTATTATTAGGATTAGTGGTCTTTGCATCTTTTGCGCAAGCTTGTGGGGGGAAAACTAGTAAACAAAGTAGTACAGGGACAGGAGGTAATAATGCTGTTAACCCAGCTTTGTTAGCGATCTTAGGCGAATTTCACATGAGTTCTTCAGATATTAAGTCCGACATTTGGGAAACTGCCAAGGATTATTGTTCCAAGTTAAAAACAATCGAGCTTGCTGATGGTAGAAAGATAGAAACACTTAAACTACCTAAAGAAACAGAAATAGAAATGGAGGGGGGTAACGGTAAAAAGAAGGTTAACTATTTCCAAGCTTTAAGTTGTAAGCTAGTTCAAGGGGAAGGTAAAATCATGAAGGGAAAAAAGGTCGTAAAAAATGAGGCGATTACTGGCTTATTCGAAAAAGTTTTAGAAAAATTTAGTGAAGATAATTCTAACAAAAATGCCAAAATTTTTGTACTCTATCAAATGCTAGTGCTGAACGAAACAGGAAATGTTACCAAATTTAAGGAAGAAATTGCTAAAGTAAAAACCGGTGCATGTGGTGTGTTGGTCAAAATAGATCAAGCAGGCAATGTAGAGTTTTTCGAACTTACTGAGGCAGATAAAGAAAAACTTAAAGGTAAAGTTACTAAAGGAGATAGTGAAAAGTATGCTCTTAGTAAAAAAAACTGGGATTTTATAGAGAAAGAGGTTGTTAAGCCAATCGAGGGCGTAAAATAACAGGATAGAAAAATACTACTAAGTTTGCTAGTACCCAGGAGTCCAATAAGCTCCTGGGTATTTTTTTGCAAATTGGATAAGTAAAATTTAGTAAGTTGGAAGGTAGATATGGACCAACAACTCAAGTAAACCTATTTTATATGATGTATCAACACCCTTCCAAAGACTTTTTTAAAAATGTCCACGAACTAGTCCAACTGATACCCCCTGGTAGGGTAACTACTTATGGAGCTATTGCTGCCTATTTAGGTCTGAAGAGCAGTGCACGCATGGTAGGATGGGCACTCAATGAGGCTAAATATCAATCCCATATACCTGCCCACCGGGTAGTCAATAGACAAGGATTGCTGACAGGTAAACAACATTTTGCAGCTAATCTCAGTATGGAAGATCGCTTGAGACAAGAAGGGATCCAGGTTGTCAATAATCAAATTCAGCAATTTGAAAAGGTGCTTTGGAATCCAGAGGAACTGGAGGTGGGGAAGCAATAAGCTACATAACAGCAAGACACATCAAGCCAACTCATTGGCGCAAGCAGCCCCTGTCATCGCGATCCATAGCCAATCCAAGAATTAGTTCTTTTTCAAAAAGTTTACTACTTTCATGCTGGGTTGGTGAATGTACATTAAACTTTTTGTGAAATCAAGTATTTTGTTTGCTGGGAAGGAAGGAA
>CAZZEE010000037.1:3847-6568 GCA_964652695.1 uncultured Cytophagales bacterium | reverse complement strand
ATAACCAATGGCCACCGCAGTATGAAGTCACAAGCCAGGAGGCTTGCGCCATTAAGCAAGGCTTGTGCCATTAAGCTTACTACTTTCATGCTGGGTTGGTGGATGTACATTAAACTTTTTGTGAAATCAAGTATTTTGTTTGCTGGGAAGGAAGGAATTTGTGAGCAACCGGACGTCATCGCGAGCCACGTAGTGGCGTGGCGATCCATAACCAATGGCCACCGCAGTATGAAGTCACAAGCCAGGAGGCTTGCGCCATTAACAAAAGACGTAGATTACACGAGAAGTATATTAACAAGCATTCATCTTTCACCAGCCCATTGATCTAGTTATTCTAAACGAACATTTCTATGCTACGTTATCTTCCCATTGATCCTAGTTTGTTTATTAACAATCGGAAAAAATTAACCCAGCTTTTACCACCTAATTCGTTAGTGGTCCTGAATGCCAATGACATCATGCCAACCAATGGGGATGGTACCATGCCCTTTCGGCAAAATAGTGACCTCTTTTATTTTTCTGGTATTGATCAAGAAGAAACCATACTTATCCTATACCCAGACGCGCCCAAAAAAGAATGGAAAGAGATCCTTTTCATCAAGGAATCCAATGAAAAGATTGTTATCTGGGAAGGTAAGAAATACACCTTTGAAACTGCACATGCTACCAGTGGCATCACCAGCATCCACTGGCTCCAGGAGTTTGAACCTATCTTTCGTGCGATGATGGAGCAGGTAGATCACGTTTATCTCAATAGCAACGAACACATTCGTTATAATAACCCTGTACAAACAAGAGATATGCGGTTTACAGACTGGTGCAAAAACCATTACCCCCTTCACAGCTATCAGCGGTTAGCTCCATTGATGCATCACTTAAGGATGGTAAAGTCTGAAATAGAAATCGACCTCATCAAGAAAGCTTGTAATATTACAGAAAAAGGATTTCGTAGGATGTTGCCTTTGGTCAAGCCAGGTATGATGGAATATGAGATAGAAGCAGAATTTATTCATGAATTTATACGAAACCGTTCCCGAGGATTTGCTTATGAGCCCATCGTTGCCGCTGGCGCTAATGCTTGCGTTCTGCATTATGGTAACAATAACCAACCTTGCCAAGCAGGCACAACAATCTTATTGGATGTAGGTGCGGAATATGCTAATTATTTCGCGGATATGACGCGTGTGATCCCTGTGGATGGACGGTTTACGAAACGGCAGCGAGCTGTTTATGATGCGACTCTGCGTATTATGCGACAAGCACAGCAGCTACTAGTTCCAGGTAATGACATGGCTACCTACCAACAAGCGGCAGAACAGATCGTAGAAAAAGAACTAGTAGACCTGGGGCTCCTCAGCTTAGAAGATATCAAGCGACAAGATCCTAAGTATCCAGCCTATAAGAAGTACTTCATGCATGGTATCTCCCATCATCTAGGGCTTGTGGTCCATGATGTGGCTAATGTCTATAAGCCCTTTAAAGCAGGAATGGTATTGACCGTGGAACCTGGTATATATATTCGAGAAGAAGGCTTAGGTGTTCGGTTAGAGACCAACGTAGTCATCCGAGAAAAAGGGATAGAAGACCTCATGGCAAACATACCCATAGAAGCTGACGAGATAGAGTCGTTAATGCATCAGAGATGATACTGGCACAAGCGAGGACGCTTGCGCCAGTATCGCCATCATAGAGCCGGTTCTCGACTTTGGCCAAGTGATGGATAAACTTAACATGATGAAAAAAATAATATTTGTTTTTGTCTGTATATCAAATTTCGTTTTTGCACAAACCAACGAATTAAGTTTACTTTTTGTAGGCGATGTCATGCAACACATACCTCAAATGAATGCTGCTTATAACAAAACAACCGATCAGTACGATTACGATTCGTGCTTTGCTTACGTAGCTCCTATTTTTAAATCAAATGATGTTGTCGTTGCCAACTTAGAAACCACATTAGCTGGGAAACCATATTCGGGTTATCCGCTATTTAGTGCTCCAGATTCGTTGGTCGTATCCCTAAAAAAAGCAGGCGTGGACTATTTGATGACAGCCAACAATCACTCGTGTGACAAAGGAAAAACAGGAATTACGCGTACTTTACAAGTACTTGACAGCTTACATATTTCACATACCGGAACGTTTGCTAATTCGGTAGAACGTAGCAAAGAAAATATCTTGCTGATTGAAAAAAATGGATTACGTGTAATGCTGCTGAATTACACCTATGGTACAAACGGCATTCCTATACCTGAACCAACCGTTGTAAACTTACTGGACAAGGAATTAATAAGAGAACACCTGGTTGAAACAAGAAAATTAAATCCAGATAAAATTATTGCCTTTTTACACTGGGGAAACGAGTATGAACGTTTACCAAACGACTGGCAAAAACAAATGGCACAGTATTTATTTACACAGGGTGTGGATTTCATCATAGGCTCACATCCTCATGTTTTACAGCCATTTGAATATTCTGTTCTTCCAGAACAGGACGCTATTGACCTACCACATAGAGAAAAAATTTTGGTGTATTCACTCGGTAATTTTATATCGAACCAACGAGGCCGCTATAAAGACGGTGGTGCTATGGTGAAAATAGTTTTGCAAAAAGACAACAATGGAAATGTTAGTGTAAAAGAACACGGCTATTTTTTGGTTTGGGTGAACAAGTTTTTTGCTCATGGAAGGAATAACTTTCATGTTTTGCCTGCTTCACAG
>CAZZEE010000037.1:0-3837 GCA_964652695.1 uncultured Cytophagales bacterium | reverse complement strand
GCTTCACAGTTTGAAAGCTCCACACAACTAGACCCAACAATACGAGAAGCACTAAAAACTTTTGTAACTGACAGTCGTTCGTTTCTTGATGAACACAACAAAAATTTTAACGAATACTGTTTTGATACTGCCAACAATATTTGGGAACTCAAAGGCAGCGGAGATAGAAGCATTGATGCAGCAAAAGTGATAGGGGGCTTTTCTTTAGATAATTGGTAAAGGAGCGTACTATTATAGGTCGTATGAAAAGTAGAACATATACGAAACGACTTGTAGGTACACGGTGGATCATCCCAAGCATATTACTAAGCCTAATCCTAGGTAGGCATCCATCAAATAATAGGCTTAATCCTTTGATTTTAGCTAAAAAAATGTTAAAATATAACAAAGACAACACAGATTTAGATGGGTTCTCCCATTTTTTGCATCATCAAGGAAAATGATACCAGACAAGGTGTATATCCTTCAATAACCTACCAAACTAGTTCCCTAACATGTTTCCTTCATTAAATCTAAGATTTTTTTACATATTTTTCTTACTTGTATTTGTCGCTGGGTGCAGTAGCCAGACAGAATTCGGAGCTGCCACTGCAAATCCTAATTTTTTTTATGCTATCCAACAAGCAAAACCTGCTGTGGTATTGATTAGCGCTGTACGCGCGTACAAGCGTATAACCCTAGATAGCAAGGGTGGATCTGGTGTTATCATTAGTGAGGACGGTTATATCGTCACCAACAATCATGTGATTGATAAGACGAATCATATAGAAGTAACATTAGGTGATAATCGTAAATATACGGCTCAAATAATAGGAACTGACCCAAAGACAGATCTAGCGTTACTGAAAATAGAAGCAACTAGCTTGCCTTATCTTAAGTTTGGAGACTCTGATAAATTACAGGTGGGAGATTGGGTTATAACAGTAGGTCATCCGCTTAACCTTCCTTTTACAGTAACCAAAGGTATTGTAAGTGCCAAAAATAGAGGATTTGGATTTAAAAAAGAACGTATAGCAGATTTTATTCAAACCGACGCAGCTATTAATCCTGGGAATAGTGGTGGTGCGCTTGTCAATCTGAAAGGTGAGCTTGTAGGTATCACCTCAGCTAGCGTTACTACTACACATGCTTTTATTGGATACAGCCTTGCTATCCCGAGCTCTACTATACAGCTTATCATCCGTAAACTCAAGCAAGACAGAGCTGCACAACACGCTATATTGGGTGTCTTACCGCTTACTGTAGACGGTGATTTAATAGAGAAAAGAAAATTAAAGCGACATTATGGAGTCTATGTACAAGCATTTTCTAAACCCAGCTCAGCATTTGAGGCAGGTATTAAAGAGGGCGACATTATCATCGCTATCGATGGTATAAAAATTGAAAATCTACCACAACTCTATGAACAGCTTATTAGTCACCAGCCAGAAGATCGCGTAAACGTTACAGTAGACAGAGGAGGGAAAGAACTTCTTATACCAGTAACTCTGAAAAAAGCTTTAGAAACACCTAAAAGTGAAGGAGTGTGATCTGATAAGTAGCGTAAATTAATGAGGATCAAAGTATGAATAAACGAGGTTAAGCCATACATTGAGAAAATCACTCCAAAATTGTGGAGCAAGAAGCAGGGACTGCGACAGCTGCAAGGATGGTTTGGATGTCATGCGAAGTGAACTAGCCCCACTTATAGTATATTATAATACCAACGCTATTTCTTGATTGTTATAATGCCTGCGTTCTTGATGTGCACGATCTATCACAAGTCTTCCTTGCTCGTCTATACCCTGTATCATTCCCTGAAAAATACCTTCTTGATCTCGGAAGGTTTTTATTTCATGAAGTCCATATAAATATTGTAGATAATCTTTTTGAAGGTCATGGTTCCCCTCTTGGTGGAGACGGTCATATTGTCTTTGTATATTGTTGGTCAGTTGCAGAAGTAAGGAGGATAAGTTAAATTTATATCCACAGATCAGGGAAAGAGAGGTAGCATGGGGGAAGTTGTTAAAATTTGTTTGATTAACATTCAGTCCAATACCTACCACAGAAGATCTTAGCTTATTTTTATTCACTACATTCTCGATAAGGATACCGCCTACCTTTTGATTTTGAAAGTATATGTCATTGGGCCATTTGATAGATAAGCCTTGTATGATAGAGGTAGCTAAAGTTTGATAAATACCTAATGCTGTCACCATATTGAGGTAAAAACTATCTTGCACTCCCAGCCAGGTTGGATATAAGATGAGTGAGAAAGTAAGATTTTGATAAGGCTCACCCATCCAGCTGTTGCCGCGTTGTCCTCTACCTTGCAGTTGACAGTCTGTAATGACCACGGTACCTTCTGCTAGCTGGCTCTTGGAAACCAAATTCATTGCTACTGTGTTAGTAGAAGAGCAAGTAGCATAGTATATAATTTTTTCTCCTTCGAATGGCATGGAAATTGCCTATTGATTAATCATAGCAAGCAGGTATTTAACATATGCACCAAGTTACCAGAAAAAATGAAACTCAAACGCATCTCATCCATGCAATTGTGCAAGGAATGCAAGATAAAAAAGCACAAGACATTAGTGTATTTAACTTACAGAAGATAGGGAATGCTGTGGCCAATTACTTTATATTATGTTCAGGGCAAGCTAGCACACAAATAGAAGCTATTGCAGATCGGATTGTTGAAGTAGGCTATCAGTCAACAAAACAGCGTCCCTGGAAACAAGAAGGGATGATGAACAAAGAATGGGTTTTGTTAGATTATATAGATGTAGTAGTGCATATTTTTCGGCAAGACAAAAGGGAGCTATATGCTTTAGATATGCTATGGGGAGATGCGGAAATTACACATTTTTAGCACTTACTTACTAGGTTCGTATCCAAGATATTGCAAATAACCCATAAGAAATTAATTATTAAAATAAATCTATCCAACAACTATTATGAAGCTAGGTAACAATCCACTACCCCAGAAATCTAAATCACAGATTTGGTCTATTGTAACGTTGCTTATTTTTCTTGTAAGCATCTTCTACGTCAATAGAACTCGATCTAGTGTACCCATTTCGGAACATCGATTTGAGGTCATGATGCTAAGTAAAGATGTAAAGCAAGTAACGCTTATTACCAATCAAAACTTAGTGGAGGTGACACTAAAACCGGAATCCTTTGTCAAGGAGCCTTATAAATCCGAACTAGAAAATCGGGTTTCTTTTTACATAGACCAAGCCCCACATTATACTTTCAAGATTCCTTCTGCAGAGATCTTTAACAATAATTTTAAGGAAATAGAAGCTAAGTTATCTATTGAGGATCGGATAGGCTATATCTCTAAAGAGCGTACCGATTTTATGAGTATCCTGGTTAACTGGGGTAGCTTTTTGTTAATGATGGTACTATTCTGGTTTTTGATGCGTAGGATGACAGGAGGGATGGGTGGTGGAGCTCAAATTTTTAATATAGGCAAATCCAAAGCAGCTCTCTTTGATGCGGAAAATAAGGTAAAGATAAGCTTCAATGATGTAGCGGGTCTCCAGGAAGCTAAGCAAGAGATCCAGGAGATTGTAGAATTCCTCAAGGAGCCAACCAAGTTTACCAAGTTAGGCGGTAAGATACCCAAAGGTGCTTTGTTGATAGGTCCTCCAGGAACAGGGAAGACCTTATTAGCCAAGGCGGTAGCTGGGGAAGCAGGCGTCCCTTTCTTCTCTATATCTGGCTCTGACTTTGTAGAGATGTTTGTAGGGGTAGGGGCTGCGCGGGTAAGAGATCTTTTTAAACAAGCAAAGGAAAAAGCACCCTGTATCATCTTTATTGATGAGATAGACGCTGTAGGTCGATCAAGAT
>CAZZEE010000036.1:0-9089 GCA_964652695.1 uncultured Cytophagales bacterium | reverse complement strand
CATAGTCAGTTTTTACCTCTAATATACTAAACTACTCTTGGGTTAGCAAACCCTAAATTATAACCTAACAATAAGTGTTTGGCTATACCTATTATGCAGAAGTCCTTTTCCTTCAATTATATATAACTGAATAGGGTAGGGGTGCCATATAATGGTCTCCTTTTCAACTGATCCAGCAGAAGTACCCAGAAAACATGTCATTTACATTTATTCTTTTTAGCTTTGTAGGGCTATCGGATAGCTATGGCTTCAACTAGTCGGTTATTGCGAGGGGGCTAAGCGCCCGTGGCAACTTTTAAGAGCTCCTCGTTGCGCCAGGCTATAGTGGTTGGAAGATAATTGGTTCCAGCCGAATGGTAAATAAGGTGACAGTGATAGGCAACAGTCCTACTGGCTTCTGATAACGTGATAACCTAAATTTGATCAAGAACTTATTGTTTAACCACCTATGCGCAAGATAAGCAGCTACGCTGTACTTAGTATTACCTTTTTAGTTACCCTACTTTTAAATATTAACATAGACTCCTACCCCCCTATTGCCAAGTTCTTAGACCCTTTTCAAGGTTTTTGGCAGAATGCAGAAGTACGCCCCTTACAAATACCTACTTCATTATCTTTAGCAGGATTGCAAGATACAGTACAGGTCTATTTTGACGAGCATTTAATCCCGCACATTCAAGCCAAGAATGATCATGACCTATATTTTGCACAAGGGTATATCACTGCTTTTCATCGACTCTGGCAGATGGAGTTTCAAACCCATGCAGCAGCAGGTAGATTAGCAGAAATTTTGGGCTCTATAGCTATTAAGCATGATCGGCTACAACGGAGAAAGGGTATTGTGTATGCAGCTAAAAATGGACTGGAGAAAATTAATCAAGATCCTGTGAGTAAGGAGATCGTGAATGCTTATACAGCTGGAGTCAACGCATATATCCACTCTTTGACGTATAAAACCTTTCCCATAGAATATAAGTTGCTTGCTTATAAACCTGAAGATTGGATACCTTTAAAGTCTGCTCTCATCAGTATACAGATGGCTGATAACCTTGGTGGGTATGAGCAAACCCTGCAAAATGTATATGCCTTTCATCTGTTAGGGGAAACTAAATGCTCTTTATTATTTCCTGAATATGATGTATTCCATAAGCCTATTGTTCCTAAGAATACACCATGGCTTTTTAAGCCACTCGCCTTAAATCCCCACTTCATCCATCCACAAGCTATCCAGCACGACTTGTTGCCTTCTATCCAACAAGTGGAGAAAGCCAAGCAAAAACCAGTAGATGGCAGTAATAACTGGGTGGTGGCTGGCAAAAAGACGGTTCATGGCTATCCTTATTTAGCGAACGATCCGCATTTAAATTTGCGACTACCAGCTATTTGGTATGGTATTCACCTACAGTCCCTGACAGTCAATGTAACAGGCAGCAGTCTTCCAGGCACACCTGGCGTACTTATTGGTTTTAATGAGACAATAGCTTGGGGGCTTACGAATGCTGCCTGGACAGTCAGGGATTTGTATACCATCAGCTTTAAGGATGCAACGCGGGCAGAGTATCATTATGATAACCTATTACTCAAGTCACAATTTGTAGTAGAAGAGATAAAAATCAAGAATAAGGAACCTATATATGACACGGTAGTATATACCCATTTAGGCCCTATTGTGTATGATGACAATTTTGAAGATCCTAGTCATTATAAAAACGTGGCTATGAAATGGGTAGGGCATCACCCAGGTAATGAGATATTGACTTTTTATTTAATCAATAGGGGCAAGAATTTACAAGAGTTTGAAAGCGCGCTAGAACACTACCATGTCCCTGCCCAAAACTTTGCTTTTGCTTCGGTCCATAATGATATAGCGCTGGAAATAGCTGGTAAGTTGCCAGCTAGGTTGAAAAACCAAGGTAAGTTTATTATGCCAGGCAACTCCAATGCCTATGAGTTACAAGCATATATTCCACAAGCGCATTGGCCTAAAATTGTTAACCCATCTGTAGGCTATGTTAGCTCTGCTAATGAACGAGCTACTGATAAGAACTACCCTTATTTTTATTATCAATTTTCTGAAGAAACCTATCGTAACCGTAGGCTCAACCAAGTGCTCAGTCAGGCAAAAAAAGTAGACACAAAAAGCATGATGCAGCTACAGAACGATAATTTCAATTTAGCTGCACAAGAGAATTTACCCTTCTTGATGGGTTATATAGACAGCGCTCAGCTGGGTACTCAGGAGCAGCAAGCTTACCAAACATTGCTCGATTGGAATTTTCAGAATGATATAGAGCAAGTAGCACCGTCTATCTTTAAAGCATGGCAAGACCAGTTGGCTGATAAGCTGTGGAGTTACTCACACAATTATCAGCTGGAAATTCGGACACCGAATTTTTATCAGACCATGTCTATTTTGAAGAATCATTCTACCCACCCGCAGCTGGAATTGCCTGCCCAAGATGATTTGCGGGATCTGATAGTGGATAGCTTTAAAAGTGCTGTTCAGCATTTACAAGCTTGGCAAGCTAACCATCATAAGCTATATAAATGGGGAGATTATCACGCTATCAGCATACCTCATTTAGCATTTCTGAAACCTTTTGGGGTAGACCATGTACAAATTGGCGGGGGAGAGGGTATATTGAATGCTAATGAAGGCAGCCATGGTGTATCCATGCGTTTGTTAGTGTCCTTGGATAAGGTACCTAAAGCTTGGTTTATCTATCCAGGAGGACAGCCTGGCAATCCAGGTAATCCTTATTATACTAAATTTCTGGAGCCTTGGAGCCATGGTAAGTACATACCCCTTACACTGACGATCCCCCAAGATGATAAAAAATCATTCTATAGTAGGGTGACCTTGGTACCCGCTTAATCACATCTACAGATAAGTGAGATATGGACAATGATAGATAAATTTTTAATTAGTAGCCATCATGAGATTCCTTGTGCAAGTTATTTTGACTAGTCTTTTAAGTTACATACTCCAGCAGTTTATTGCCCCTTGGATTGTTGTTCCGATTGCCATGTTTGTTGCATTAATGACACAGAATAATACTTCTGCTGCCTTTCTAGGTGGATTTGCTGCCATTAGCTTATTGTGGATGGCGAAGGCTACCATGATAGATGTATATACAAACTCCATTCTTTCTGTTAAAGTAGCAGAAATAATGGGTGTCAAGAGCTCCATTATGCTTATTTTGCTAACAGGGTTGGTAGGCGGGTTGCTAGGTGGGTTAGGAGCTGCCAGTGGCCAACACCTTCGATATATGCTTAAAAGAAAGCAGAGAAGTACATATAGGATTTGATTATTGGCTTGATAAACTGCCTAGTAATGAAGTGTCTCCTAATTTTTTGTATTATAGATGAGCTGTACTACTACTATAAGTAAAATGTATATGATGAGTCAGTCAGAAATCAAGTGAATAATAAATTAAAGGCAATAGTTTTTATCTTAATCAACTGTACTGCTTTTACGATTAGTATGGCTATCAACAAGATAATCAGTCCAGCTATTCCTGTTTTTTTGAAAATACTCGTCCGCATGAGCTTTGGACTGCTTTTTTTTAGTCCCATTATCTTCAAGAATGGGTGGCGCATATTTATCTCTAAGAAGCCAAGCTTACAAGTATTACGCATTTTTTTGATGACCTTGGCTATGGGAGCTACTTATTTCACATATACCCAATTGCCATTTACTATTGCTATTTCTCTTGGATTTACGGGTTCTATATTTACAGCTGTATTAGCTTATTTTATTTTAAAAGATCGGCTACAGGTTAGTCAGTGGATAGCAATTTTTGTGGGTTATGCAGGAGTTTTTTTTATAGTTCAGCCACAAGGGGCAGTAAATAACGCTGTTTATGTCGCTCTTGTAGGTAACATAGCAACGGGGCTGGGTCTCATTTATGTTAAGAAACTCACACAGGTTGATACTGGGCATACTATTGTCGCCATTGGTAATGTAGGGGTCATATTTATTACAGCTATATGGAGTTTTGTATATTGGCTACTAAGTATATATGGCAATTCCTTCATAAACATTACATGGGTATGGCCTACTTGGAAAGACCTGCAGCTATTAATGGCTATGGGATTTTTAGGTACTATTTCTCAACTGTCTGGCGTGCAAGCTTTGAAACATACTTCCCCTAGCTTTTTAGCTCCATTTGAATACAGTAGATTAGTAATAGCAATTCCCATTGGGTTGGCCCTAGGAGAGGCACTGCCTAGCTATCGAGAGGTAGCAGGAGCTTTGGTCATTCTAGCGTCTATAATTTATAGCTCATGGAAGGGAAGTTGTTAGACCTGTAAAATGATGATGGATGTTACAAAGAGATGGTTACATAAGGTTACATAAAGTGTGGTGCTTGATAAGTGTAATTTAAAGTTAACTATTTAAAGTTAATTATTGAGAATGTAGGTGTTCTAGACCTCATTAGCATATCACCTAGGTTATTATGTTGCATTTGTTATTGACCTATGAAGATCATCGAAGTTGTACCGTACGATCCTAATTGGCCTACAATTTTCGCTGTAGAAAGCAAGATTATCCAAGAAGCTTTTAGGGAGAACTGCCTCGAAATTCACCATATTGGGTCTACATCAGTGCCAGGTCTTGCAGCTAAACCTAAAATTGACATGATTGCAGTTGTTAAAGACCCTAGCGAGGTCATAGAGCAACTTAGTAGTATTGGCATACAGTATAGGGGGGAATACAATATTCCGTTGCACTATGGGTTCAGCAAACGCGGCAAGGTTGATATTAACCTTCATGTCTATGAGGAAGTACATCCTGGAATCAAACTCAATTTGCTATTTAGAGACTATCTACGCTCCCACGCGGTTGCACGTGATGAATATGCATTGCTTAAAAGGCAGCTTTTAGCAGATGAATCATCCTTTAAGAAAAATAACTTTGCTTTTACCAATTACACCTTACGCAAGGGAGATTTCATTAGAAAAGTTTTAAAGCAAGCAGGATTCAATTGTCTTCGTATGCTCAAGTGTAATGATGAAACTGAATGGAATGCAGCTAAACAGTTTCGTCAAAAATATTTCTTTGCTCCCCAGGGAATAAACGATCCTTACATATGGACGTTTGAGTCTCCAGCACATGCACATTTGATTCTATACCAAGGTACAGTAATCATTGGGTACGCACATATTCAGCTATGGCCAGGAAATCGGGCTGCAGCACGCATGCTTGTGATCGATGAAGCAAAAAGAAATAATCAGTTTGGTAGTCACTTTTTAAAACTTTGTGAAAGATGGCTAAAAAGCTTAGGCTTGCAAAGCCTTCATGTGGAGTCAAGACCAACTTCCATAAGATTTTATACAAACAATGGATATAAAGAAATGTTATTTAATGATCCAGATGGGTATGAATCAGCTTCTCAGGATATAGCAGTGGGGAAGATGCTCTGAAGTATCGGATATAGCCACAAAAACAGTCGCTCGGCTATTGCCGAGTGGCTGTTTTTGTGGTGCCAGGGAAAACCCTGGCACTCATTGTGAATGGGGGTTGTTCCCAAAAGCCAGTTGCAGTAACGCGCGATGAACGGTCTGGATCCCAGCCGGACTTTACCCCACAGCTGTCGAAAGTTAAGGAATAGCTTTTTTTAGGTCAACTAGGGGTGGTTTCCAGCCACAAAAGCTTACTAAATCTTTAACCATTTTTTTTAAGGATCAAGTTGAATTGTAATAAAGCTCTTTCTAAGCTCAGTTTAAGTCTATCAAATTTTATAATAAGCACGAGCAACGCATAGATTTCAAAAAAAATTTAATAATGTGACCTAAAAATCAGCCAAATAAGAAGGATTTTTTAACTTTCGACACCTGTGGAGTAAGCTCCCAAAACCACTGAAAAGGAAATAATTGGTATAATCAGTTTGGCTCCTTTAAAAACTGTACGGTTATTCAGGTAATTGTTAGCTGAAATATGGAGCCCTGCACGCTTACAAGTATTCATGCGCACATTTTGTTGCTATGGGGAATTGTAATAAATAGCGAAAGAGGGTTCTATAGCTCATTTTTAAGAAATTCTACGATATTTTTAGCATCTTCATCACCTTTGGCAGCTAGATTAGCCAGCTCACTTAAAGATTTGTGCCAGTAACTTTTGTGCTGAACAGCTGGAGTTGGAGGATTGTTTTTACAAAGGCTTAGCACTTCTTGAGCAGTTTGGTCTTGATAGATGGCTAGCTGCTCGCCCATTTTTTTTAATCCCTTTTGAGTAAGCTTATGAAGCTTTGTAGTTTGCTTACGTTTAGTTCTCACTACTTTCAATAACGCTTTGATGAGTTTTATTTTGCCGATGTATTTGATAAGGTTGGCTTGATATATTTCACTAATCCCTACCAGCAGTTGGCTGGTGATCCATTCGCCTATTTCTTTTCCTTTTTCTTCTTCGTTTCCTTCTATACTATCCATATAATCAGCTATCTTATCCGAAACATTAGGGGACTTTATCAAGTAGTCAGTCATTTTATCTACTGTAGATGATTTATCTAGCAGCATAGACTTGAGGCTTTCGAGAAAATGGCTGGGAAATCCTATTATTCCTTGTTGAATACCTTGCAATCCGCCTCTTCTAAAAGCTAGCTCTCGGCGGGAATAGGTAAGTTTTTCTTCATCAGAAGAATCTATTTCATAATCCGCTGTGTGGTCGTTGGAAGATTTGATCTTCACATTGCAAACTACTAGCTCCTCTTGGCTAAAATGAAAATTTTGTAAGAGGCATTTTCTCAAGTCTCTTAAGACTCTTAACTGCCCACTGTGATTCTTCATCCCCTGAAGCAAGAGGCTTATTCCTTCGGAGCTGATGTCCGTGTTGTATAGGAAATTCCTATCTGCTATTCTATAGGATCTTTTTTGTGCTTTTTTGAGCGCTTCTATTTGTTGTAGCAATCGTTTCCCAGTGGTCTGATATTGTTCTTGGTGTTGTATTCTATAGTCGGAGGGGATTTTTTGAAGCGCTTGCAAGTATTGAGTCACTTCTGTAGCTGAATTGTCTAGGGTCAGCTGAGCAGGCTCATCACGAGTAATGGTCGAGGTGTGGTAACTCTCTACATCTACATTGGATTGCTGATTGGTGGTCTCTATCGATGGGGCAGTTTTTTTGGTAGACGGACTGGTTATTTGACCAATGTTAGGGTCAGCGCAGCCTATTAGTATACAACTGATAACTAAAATAAGCTTGGTGATGAATTTCATGTATTGATGGTTCATAGTAAGTGAATTTAGATAGCCAGACATAGCACATAACAGGAATCTAGAAGGGAAAAAATGAACACAAAGTCAAGCAATCTTGCTGCGGTAATGGGATAAAAATGTCGATTAAGAGATTAATAAGGCCATAAAAAATCGTGTTTTTTTGATATATGGATAAATATATGTATTATGGTTGCACACTTGGTGTGCAAGTACTGAGTGTTGTATTATTTTGATTATAAACTGTTAAATAAATTTTTATGAAAGCACATAGCTATTACAACACGATTACAACACGATTACAACACGATTACAACTAAACTATTACAAGTTTTATTTGTATGCTTGTTATTGCAGAGCTACGGCTTTGGTAATCAACCCTTTAGAACTGGTACTGGTGGGTTGCCAGATGAGGTTATCATGTTTTGTGGTAATCCAGGTGCTGGAAAAAGCGCCTTATGTAATTCTATTTTCCAAAAACCCGTATTTAATTCGGGCATAAGTCTTGGAAGTGGGTTAATTACTCATAAGCAAGAGTATCTTTGTGATAGTAAATTGTATGTTGATACGCCTGGGCTTTCCGATCCGATAAGACGAGAACAA
The DNA here is from genome assembly GCA_964652695.1 of uncultured Cytophagales bacterium. Classification (GTDB taxonomy): domain Bacteria; phylum Bacteroidota; class Bacteroidia; order Cytophagales; family Amoebophilaceae; genus Amoebophilus. The sequence goes on along the minus strand of CAZZEE010000036.1, from coordinate 1,274 downwards.
GCTGCTAAGGAAATAGAAGCTGCCTTAAAGCTTAACAATAAATTAGTTTTTGTCATAACGCTAGAGAGGGGGAGAATAAAGTCTGCTGATATAACTACTATTAACCTAATTTGTCTGGCCCTTGCTAAGGTCAACTTTGAGTATGGTCTGATTATTAATGAAGTTAGTAATAAAGTTTTTTCACAAATCAAGGATAAAACAATAGATGAGATTTTAGAAGACTTATTCCCTAAAAACTCAATAGAGAAATTGCATAAAAGGCCTTCACCTGCTTCAGTTATTATTCTTAAAAAGATTGAAGCTCTAGAGGATGAGAGCAACAAATATTTTGAAAGCAACAGTGAAAATAGGGAAAAGCTTCTAAAGTTTCTGAATGATTTACCAGCCTACAAAATCCCAGGTAATAAAGTTGGTAAAATAGATGTTAGTATTTTTGATACAAAATAAGCCTCTTATATATTTGGCACTATCCACCATCCTATTGACTGACTACTATGCTTTTACCGACCAATATTAACTTATCTGATTTGAATGCTATTAGCCATAATACATTGATAGCTCATCTAGGGATAGAGTATACGAACCTAAATGCTGATAGGTTATGCGCTAGGATGCCTGTGGATGAACGAACCAAACAACCGATGGGTATACTGCATGGCGGAGCATCTGTAGTTTTGGCAGAGACAGTAGGTACCATGGCTGCTAATTTGTTGGTGGATAGGTCTCAATATTATTGTGTGGGTTTAGAAATCAATGCCAACCATGTTCGGAAGGCTACTGGTGGATATGTATATGGCCAAGCAACTCCTTTGCATATAGGTAAGTCTACTCACGTTTGGCAGATCCATATTACAAACGATCAAGATCAATTGATATGTACCAGTCGACTGACCGTAGCGGTATTAGCTAAGTAAAATTCATTGTAGCCTTTCACGCCTATGTATAAAAGAATTAGGAAGTCTTCATTTGCAAGGCTGCTGCGCAGCCTTGCAATCCGCCTTTGGAAAAATGGCGTTGGAAATAAGTCGGTCGCCTTGAGAGAAAAGAACTAAGGCAGTGGGTTAGCTCTGCATGTCATTGCGAGCCCCATAGGGGCGTGGCAATTGAGTTTGGCATCAACAAAGCGGTAGCAGGAATTAATTCCTGCTACTCCAAAATGTCTTTGCGAGGCCCCAAGGGCCGTGGCAACCCCGAAGGGCTCATCGTTGCGTAGGCTTGGAGAGTTAGAAGATAATCGCTTCAATAGGTGGATAGGAAGTTCATATAAAATGGTG
>CAZZEE010000035.1:0-9145 GCA_964652695.1 uncultured Cytophagales bacterium | reverse complement strand
CAATTCTTGTTAATATCCTAATTAATAACCTAATTAAAAGTGTTTTAGTATAGCTTTACTACTTCCATATTGTTTAACAGCGTTTTCTAGTTTTTTAACACCTCTGTTCAAGGCATAAGATGTAGTAAAAGAGAGGGTTTTGAGCCCTTCTTGAATAATGAGTTTGGCCTCCGTAGTGGATAAAAGACTCTGGGGAGTGGCAGAGAAGAAATCTTTTGCATCAGGCAACCTCCAAATGTATTTTTTTCTGTTGCCACGTTTGTAATACTTCTTCTTGTTATACCTCCTGCCAGTTACAGAATATGTATATATTATTTTCTTATGCCTGGTTTGAGGTAAGATGTGAGGTAAGTGGTTATTAGTAGCAGTGATATGGTTAGGAGTAAGCATCGAAGCAGGCTCATTACTGCAACTGTACAGAAGAGTACACCCGAGGGAAAGGTATAATAACAGCAGGGATATGGTAGATTTTTTTTGCATAGGGTACAGTTTTATATTTTTATAGGGTCAGCGTTGGAATATGATAGGCAGCAACCCTGTAAATTGGGTATTGTTCATTTAGTATAGATAAAGCAATAAATGATTGTAGGATAATTTCAATGTATTATGCGCTTACCATCCCCACCCCTAACCAAGACAGGAATAAACTTTGGCGGGAAGGTCACAACTTTGAAAAGTTAACAAAATTTGAACTTTCACACATACTTGTAAGGATTAGGAGATGTTGTTATGTGAAATTGTTAGCCTTAGAACCGGTTCAGAATCTGTAAAAACGTCGAGCATAACTCTCGACTTCGCCCGTATATGAGTTAACTTCAATCAATCATACTAATTAGGTTTTGTATATACTTCATTACCTCTTCCCTTCCAAGCTGATTGGCAGAAGAAGTGAGCCAATAATTAACTGTAGGACGTACAAGGTTAGCTAGTGCTTGCTTGAAGTTATTCACTTGACGTAATGCTTGCTGCTTAGATATCTTATCTGCCTTGGTCATTATTATGGAAAAAGGTATTTGATGTTGAGATAGCCATTGAATGAAGTCCAGATCGATCTTTTGTGGTGTTAGTCGGATGTCAACCAAGACAAATACCTCCACTAGGTTCTCCCTATGTAGCAAGTATTGGCTCGCCATCTCACTCCAACGTACTCGCTTAGTCCGGCTCGCCTGTGCCCACCCATAACCCGGCAAGTCCACCAGATAGTAGGCCTCATTAATCAAAAAATGGTTAATGAGTTGGGTTTTGCCTGGTGTAGCTGAGGTCTTAGCCAACTTCTTTCTATCTACCAGCATATTGATCAGAGAGGACTTCCCTACATTCGAACGGCCTATGAAGGCTACTTCTGGTTTGTCAGGAGATGGGCATTGCTTGTAGTTAGTACTACTGCTTATAAAAGTAGCTTGTTGGATATGCATAAGCTGTTATTGGTTTCACATGATTGGTACAAGGGTACACTCACTTGTGCTAAGCAGTTGTGTGGGGAGGTCGTTATTCGTCACTTGGCTGGAGCCAACTGCCGCGGCCCTTTGGGCCGCGGCAGTGACAGACTACCCTTAAGTAGTCCACGCTTGGTGCCTGTTACAAATCTCTCCAACTTATTCCATGATACACTTTTCTGTTTTCTACTGGCGCAAACCCCCTGGCTCGTGGCTCCCTCTGCCCCTGGCTTAAAGCCCCTCATTACGAGGTCCACAGGACCGTGGCCAACTTGTACCACAGCTGACTGTATAAGAGCAAAGTGGCGTTAGGGATACCCCCTAACGCCACGACTTAGTTTCGTATCACAACTATACAATTATAAATCTCCCTAAACTGGCGCGGAAGTTCTTTTTCCATGACAATGAAAGCCTCCACCACCCTATAAATCTCCCCAACCTAGTCCATAATACAAATTTTTGCCATCATGCCGGTATATACCTTCTAGGAGGATACCTCCTTTTTTGCTATTGAGGATGGTGGCCAGGTGATCTAGTGTTTCGATAGGCTCTTTGTCAATAGAGAGCAGGATAAAGCCTTTCTTAATGCCTAATTGTTGCCATTTTCCTGATTTCAAGGCTTTGATTTGCACACCGCCCTTAATACCTAGCTTTTGCTTAGTAGCATCATCTAACGGCTCAAAAGTAGCTCCTTCTACTTCCATGCTACCTTGCCCGTGTACGATCTTAACCTCATTCAAGACATTTTTGAGGGTTACAGGTATGACCAGCTCTTTCCCTTTTCGATCGATGGTAACATTGACTTGATCTCCGGGTTTGTAGTTGGTGAGTTGCTCATGGAGCTGCGCCAGGTTCTTAACTTTTACATTGTTGATAGCGATAATGATGTCGCCCTCTTTGACACCCGATTCGGCTGCTGCGCTGCGTTCAGAAAATCCGTTTACATAGACGCCATCAAAACGTTTTAATTTTTTCTCTTTTACTAAGTCCGCATTTACATCCACTGGAAAAATACCTAATATAGCTCGTTGTACGGTTCCATACCGCTTGAGGTCGCTCACAATGCGTTGTACAATAGAGCTTGGGATAGCAAAAGAATATCCAGCAAAGGCACCATTGGGCGTAGAGATAGCGGTATTAATACCCACTAATTCGCCTTGCAAGCTAACCAGGGCACCTCCGCTATTCCCTCTATTGACAGCTGCGTCTGTTTGAATAAAGGCTTCAATCTTAATACCACTACCTGATTTATACACGTCTGCTCTTCTAGCTTTGGCACTTACGATCCCCTTGGTAACAGTAGAAGTAAGGTTAAACGGGTTACCTACGGCTAGCACCCATTCGCCCACTTGCAGGTTATCAGAGTTACCAAATGATAAATAGGATAACTTCGTTTCATCTATCTTCAATAAAGCCAAGTCCGTATCTGGATCAGCACCTACTACTTTAGCAGTATACCTACGGTTGTCATCTAAGGTTACTTCTATCTGATCTGCCTTATCAATCACGTGGTTATTGGTGACAATATACCCGTCTTCACTGATGATCACACCAGATCCAAAGGCAGCACCTGGTTGCGTTTTGTATTCTTTAGGACCTAATTCAAACCCTTCTCCTAGGAATTCTTTAAAGAGTTCTTCTAAAGGACTTGTTCCCCGTTGCATGACTTTAGCCTCATACTTAGAGGTAATATGCACCACGGCAGGAGTGGCTTTTTTAGCTGGATAAACAAAGTTAGGATTTTCCTGATTGGTCGATGGACTAGATGTATTACTATAACTAGTGAACTCTAGTGGTTGCTGATTACTGATTGTTGCTTGGCTAGCAATAGGTTGCTCATGATGAACAGTAATGAATTGATGGAGTCCTAACACTCCTGCTACAAATAGTATAAATAGTGAACCAATGAGAATATTTTTTTTGTAGGCCATAAGTTGTTGTTTGAATGATACTTTCTCAAAGTTAACAAACTATTAAAAATGTATCAAGGCTTTTATTTTAATAGTATCAGCAATAATCCCTGGCACCCATACAACGCTTCAGACCATTTTAGTTTCAGGAGTGAGCTCCTGTGGAGTAACAAAATAATCTTGATAGCATTCCTAAAATCACTTGATGAGGAAATAACCCTATTAAAATCCCAATGCAGTCGCTCGGCTCCTGCCGAGTGACAAATACTGGAATTATGGATCGCCACGCTGTCGCTCGCGATGACAAGCCACGGAAGAAAGTCGCCTTAGGAAAAATAGCGTAGTGGTTTCGGAAGCTACTCCCGAAACCCAGTGCCAGGGAAAATCCCTGGCACCCCCTCCTCACCGGCTGTCACGATCCTGCGGATCTCGCAGTGACGCGTAGTAACGGAAGTAACTGGGGCAACCCACTTGTGCCTTCTTATATCTGAAACTTAAAACCTGCAATCTCTATCACAGGATTAGCAGCAGCAAATGAACCTTTAAGTAATTCGGGTGTGATAATTAGCTTACACCTATCCATTAATTGAGTTTCTATCACGGGTAGGCACATATAGGCTGCCAAGGGCACGAAGGTTTGCATACCTTGCAAAGCAGCCTCCAATTGTTCGTATTTGGATTGCAGGTCGATATTTTCCATCCTATATAAGTGATTAAGTAGCCGAATGACCAATATATCCCGATCTCCTTGGGCAATCACTTGATCAATATGTTGCAGGCCCAGTATGGTGGAAGTATTAATCTGTAGGGTGAGCAGCTTACTTAGCTTATCAGCACTTTGACCAAACTCTTTGTCTACCTGGGACTGTTCTATATGTTGTCCCTGGGCCATGTCATATAATAGGGTAGCCACCAATGATTCATTCGTTAAATAGTACGAAGTCAGCATAAGAGCTAGCTGGGTAGGCTTGGCATATACCTGCTGATTAACTTCCTCCTGCAGCGTGCTATAGTAAGTCTGCAAGTAACCAATAGCTTTTTGCACAACCTTGATATATACTTGTTCCTGGTCAAACTTAGAGAGTGGTTACCTAAAGATAGATTAATGGTTAAATGATAAAGGATACACACGCCATACCGTCATTGCGAGCCCCAAAGGGGCGTGGCAACCCCGTAAGGGCTCATCGCTGTGTAGGCCTGTAGGGTATGGAAGATAATCCACTACTTCGCTATATTTATTGAGTGTCTATCTATGTATCAACACTCTCAAATTAAGGTTTCGACTGGTAATAATTTTGGCGTTTTAAATTACGCAAGAAGTCTATTAAATCAGTTGTCTAACTTTCAGGTGGCTTGGGTATATACCGGCTTCTCACCTTTATTGTTGTGGGCATAATATTCATTAGGTTCCATTAGGCTATATGTTTTGCCCATGATCAAGAATAATTAAAATTACGACGGTAAGCAGCCATCTAAGCTCACCTACCTAGCGCATAAGCCAAGTAGACGGATTATACCTAGCAAACTACTAAAAAAGGTATTGTTAGCTTAGTGGGGTTATAGTTACAAATACCACTGCCGTCATCCCAGCGAAAGCTGGAACCCCGAAGGGCTCATCCGCGTAGGCATTGGAGCCTTGTGGATAATCCAGTATGTATGGGTTTGTGTTGGCGTAATTATCCAAAAAGTCTACTAAGTTAACAATACCTAACTGGCGAATTACTTTTATAGTTGGTACGTGCATTGCGGTTGTGGGGACGCTGGCTCGAACCGCTTTACGAGAATCCCCTGAATTTGCAGATGCGCATAGGCGATTGAAAAGTACATTTAAGCAACTCAAGCAAGATCCGCAACCTGTACAAAATTTTCTACGCCACTCAAAGATCAACTCCAAGGCAGCTTGGGATTCTATGTGCGGGTCCCATTTATCTGTACTTTGTTTATTTTTATAGCGCTAGCATACTGAAGAATCTTTTTCACTATACTACCCATCAAGTTTTAGTACATCATTTATTCTTGGGAATTATAGAGTTAGTTGGGTATAGTATTTTTCGTACTTACCTGACTACCATTGCCCATCCACTTAAAATTCTTCGATATAATTGGATGTCTTTATTCCTATTCAGTTTATTGATCCCTTGGCTTTTAAATCATATTACTGCTGTATGGCACTTGTTTGCTATCCAAGTTTTTATACTCTTATTCAGAGTATAGGATTTCCCAGCCGTGCCTATTTTTTACAAAAGCTTTCCGGTATTTAAACGATTTACTGCTGCTAGTTTTATATATGCCATGGCCTATGCGGTTGCCTATATCGTTACCACTTTTGGACTCACGTACTTGATTGCTTATTGGGGCTATTGGGGGCTTTGGGTGCTGATGGTTCCCGCACTTGTCCGTTATGGGTTTGGATTGAATCACTTCATACAGCAAGAGCGCGCAGCAAATAGGTATCCACATTTACCGATGTCAGAGATTAATGAGGGAGTGAGGTAGGAATAGCGCTAATGGGCTGCCACGGCTCTTCGAGCCTCGCAGTGACGGGGCTTCGCAGTGACATCGTAATGACAGTAGTGACTTCACCACTCACGGATGTCCTATCCACTGCATTCTTGCTGCATTTACACATCATTCTTGTTAGATTGTTTGCAAACAACCTAACTTTTTATTTAGATTAGGTCACGTAAACTATAACCTATCACGCCATGCAGCAGATTAAAAAGAAGCCTCAGAATACCCTAGGGGAAATTTGGAAATACATCCAAACAGAAAAAGAGCTCAAGCAAGCTATTCAATTATTGTCCTTAGGAACTGCGCTAGAGTGGTTTGACTTATTCCTATATGCCCACATGGCAGTCGTTTTAAATGGCCTGTTTTTCCCACCTACCGATGGCAATGCCCAGTCTTTATTAACTGCTTTTGCTTTTTGTTCTTCTTTTATTTTTAGACCACTAGGCGCCATGTTGTTTGGTTACATTGGGGACAAATATGGAAGAAAAATTACTGTGGTCATTACCACCCTGCTGATGGCTGTTACATGCATCATCATGGCCATGGCACCTACTTATGACCAAATAGGTATTATGGCTGCTTGGATTGTTACTTTTTGCCGTATTTTACAGGGGATTACTTCTATGGGAGAGGTAACAGCTGCCCAACTATTTCTAACAGAAGGAACACCATTACCAGCCCGTTTTCCAGTAGTAGGAATGATCGCAATTGCCGCTGTAGTAGGAGTGGTAGCTGCTATTGGTGTAGGTGTCCTAGCAACCTCCTACGGATTTAACTGGCGCATTGCCTTTTGGATCGGGGCAGGCATAGCGATTGTAGGAAGTATTGCTCGTAACTATTTACGTGAATCTGTTGAGTTTGCAAACGCCCGGAAAAGAATAGAAGGCTTTGCAGTTAAAGCTGGTGTCACCACCAGCGACATTACTAAAACCACTTTTTATAATCAAAATAGAAAGGTAAATCCCAAGACTGCGTGGGCCTATTTTAGCATTATGTGTGTGGGACCTGTTTATCTCTATTTCGTTTATTTTTATAGTACTGGCATACTTAAGAATCTTTTCCAATATACTACTCATCAAATTTTAGTTCACAACCTATTTTTAGTAATCTTAGAGTTAATAGGGTTTGACATTTTTCGTGTTTATCTAACTACGAAAATGCATCCACTTAAAATTCTTCGATATAACTGGATAGTTTTATTCATATTCAGCTTATTTGTTCCTTGGCTGTTGAATCATATGACTGCAGCATGGCATTTATTCTTGATTCAAACCTTTATACTTTTCTTTAGAGTTATTGATTTTCCAGCTGTACCTATTTTTTATAAACACTTTCCAATTTTTAGAAGGTTTACAGCAGTTGCGTTCCTATATTCCATGGCGTATGCTGTTTCTTATGCAGGTACTGCTTTTGGACTCACGTATTTGATTGGTTATTTGGGCTATTGGGGGCTCTTAGTTCTCATGATCCCTGGAATGATAGGTTATGGATATGGACTCAACTACTTTACCAAGCTAGAGCGGAAAGAAAATAGATATCCGGATATGCATATGTGGGATATCCGAGAAAGCATCCGGAAAAATGATGAAGGGATAATTGTGTGGGCTAAAAAAGATTAATATAGATGAGAGGTCTCCATTCTATGGTAACGACGCACAAAAGGATAGGAGGCAAATGTTAAGCACTTAACTAGAAACCTATGGTGAATATTTTACTTTTTGATACAACCGCCAATAGAGCTACACTGGCTCCTTTTACAGATACTCGGCCTATTGCTACCTTGCGGGTGGGGATGAGGACTATCCTAGAGAAATGGATGGACTATTGGCCTGACCATGATACCTTTTCTTGTGTAACGGCTGACTACCTACAAGCTAAATTCCCTGTGGTCATCGCTGAACAAAACTTATGTATCAATGGAAGTTTTTTACCTACAGAGGGTTTGATAAAAGCGCTTGACGACTTAGAACCAAGTGATGTTTTGTGGTACGAAGATCAGGTCCTTGCTTTTTGGCAACCCAAGCAACCTCAAATGAACCTAGCGTTCTTTTCACCCCCCCCCATTCAGGATGGGAAAGTGTATTATCCAGGTGAGTTGGTACAAATCAAGAACAAGTGGGATATATTTTTGCAGAATGCACGAGCCATCCGAGATGACTTCCAGCGCATACGAGCGAAAAGAACTTCACAATCGATAACAGATACCCATACCATCCTTTACAACCAGCAGGATATTTTTATAGAAGAAGGAGCGAGTATCAAAGCTGCTATCTTAAACGCTGAAGCAGGTCCTATTTATATAGGCAAAGACGCCGTTATAGAAGAACAGGCTGTACTCAAAGGTCCTGTCGCCATCTGCGAGGGTGCACAAGTAAAGGTAGGTAGCAACCTATCTAATGGAACCACCCTAGGGCCTTATTCCAAAGTAGGAGGGGAAGTATCCAATGCTGTGATCTTTGAATATAGCAACAAAGCGCACAGTGGCTTTATGGGAAACTCCGTCATTGGTGAATGGTGTAACCTAGGCGCTAATACCACTACCTCTAACCTACGCAATGACTATGGGACTGTCAAAGTATGGGACCAGGGAGAAGAGGACCTTGTAGAGACTGGTCTACAATTCTGTGGGCTTTTCCTAGGAGCTTATAGCAAGTGTGGCATCAATACCATGTTCAATACAGGTACTGTAGTAGGCACGAGTTCCCATTTATATGGTACCGGCTACATGAACCGATTTATACCTGCTTTCACCAAAGGATCCCCACCAGACAAATTCTTTGTCTATGCCTTTGGCCAAGCATTAGAAAGTATAGAAAACACCATGGCGCGACGTAACCAAGAACTGACAACAATAGATAGAGATATTTTGGTGAACTTATACGACCAATATCTACCCCAGAACGTGAATTGGCTGCTTGCTCAGCCTTTTTGGGTTACTCACAAGATCTAAAACCTGTTTATAAATTCCCTTATGAGAGATAAATGTTTTTGTAAGGTATCTAATAAAGTAACAAACTTTGTAGAGATACAAAGAAAAGAACCGTCTTCACAAGGAAATCGTTAAGAAAATCGCAGCGTAGAGTGGCAGGACTGAAGGACAGTGAGCTTACAAACGATGGGCTGTTTGCGGAACGTTCTGCCGACTCAAACCATTGTAGTCTTGGATACTTGTACCCGTTCACACTTGTGTGTAAAACTGTTACAGTACCCGTTCACGCTTTATATGACGAAAAAAAAGATCCGCCTTTGGAAAAATGGCGTAAAAAAATGAGCAGCGTGCCTTGGGGG
>CAZZEE010000034.1:0-9175 GCA_964652695.1 uncultured Cytophagales bacterium | reverse complement strand
CGTGGCAGTCCATAATTCCAATATTTGTCACTCGGCAACAGCCGAGCGACTGCATTATGAGTTTCAAATCAATTCTTACCTGTCATTACATGGTGCCTTGTCATACAAATCAGCAGGATTTGTGGAAGGGATAGTAGCTCAAAGTGGTTTTATATGGGAAGCAGGTTTTTCATTCAACTTACCACTAAAAGATGTTGCCTAAGTGAATAAATCCCATGTATCACCCTATAAAGTTTATAGCGTATAACTAATTGTTTGAAAGTTAGTAGGCATACACTAACTTTGGCCTCATTGCTGCTTATAAATACGGTGGCAAGATGGTACCCAATTTTTAACTCTTAATCATGGACAAAAATAAACTTGTCGGGTTGGTTCTTATATCGCTTATACTGGTAGTCTATACTTATTTTGAAAGTAAACATCCTCGACCTATCCAGACCTCTTCTGTCCCTACTACTCAGGAACCGGCAGCTACTACACCCAACGTACAGCCAGAAGTTTCGGTAACTCATCTGCCAGGTAGTATTTTCGCAGCTGCAACACAGGGCACCGCCCAAGAGGTAATCTTAGAAAATGAGGATATTCGTATTACCTTAACTTCACAAGGAGCTCGTGTGCAAGAAGTAGTTCTTAAAAAATACCTAGATAATCTAGGAGAACCCTTGAAGTTATTGGACAAAGAATCAAGTAACATGGGTTTTCAGTTTGCTTCTCATCAAACTAATATCCATACAAGCCATTTATTTTTTAGCATCTTGGATGACAAGGAAACTGTACAAGAAGGAGCTGCAGCCAAAGTTACTTTTACACTTTCTTTAGGAACCGGTCAGTACATTCGCCAAACCTTTTCCTTGGCTGAAAAAGGTTATTCCTTGACACAAGGTTGGGAGTTTGTAGGAGCTGAAAACTACATCGACCAGGGAAAGATGGAATTCATTTGGGACGATCTTATTAGAAGAGCTGAAAAAGATATAAAGGCTTGCCGTAATAAGACAACAATTAATTATTCCTTAGCAGACCAGACCTTTGAACATTTAAAAGAGCATACAGAAAAACAAGAGGAAAAAACGATTGCTAGCCCTATTCAATGGGTATCCTTTAAACAACGCTTCTTTACGGCAGGTATCTTGGCTGATCAACCTTTTGCGGCTGGAGAGGTAATCCTGAAGCCTACCACGCAACCTGATAAGGTAGTAAAAGAAGCCCACATGAAGCTTCAATTAGCTTCTACACAGCAGACTTCCAAGGGCGTCTTTAATTTTTATTTTGGCCCCAATACCTATCAGGATTTAAAAGCATTTGCACCAGGATTTTCTAAGAATCTTCCTCTGGGTTGGCCGGTTGTTAAGTGGATTAACCAGTATACCATCATCCCTATTTTTGCCTTTATTGAAAAGCATGTAAGTAACTATGGAGTAGTTATCCTGCTCTTGGTATTGTTGCTCAAACTCATCTTGCTGCCACTCTCTTACAAATCCTATATCTCCATGGCAGAGATGAAGGTACTCAAGCCAACTTTGGATGCACTTAAAGAAAGGCATGGATCAGATATGCAGCGTATGCAAATGGAACAGGTAAAGCTCTACAAAGAGATGGGCATCAATCCATTGAGTGGGTGTATACCTGTACTATTACAGATGCCTATTCTGTTGGCCATGTTTAACTTCTTCCCTAATGCCATTGAGCTACGCCAGAAAGCTTTCTTATGGGCACCTGACTTATCGACTTATGATGCTATTATCCACTTGCCATTTTATATACCGTTTTATGGGGATCATGTGAGCTTGTTTACCTTATTGATGACAGGTTCTACTATCTTATACACTTGGTCTAACAACCAAGTAAATGCCCCGCAAGGTCCTATGAAAACCATGTCCTACTTATTCCCCATTACATTTATGTTCATTCTCAATAGCTTCCCAGCTGGTCTGAGCTTTTATTACTTTGTTTCTAATATCATCACCTTTGCACAACAAGCCATTATCAAAAGGTTTGTTGATGAAGAAAAGATCAAAGAGAAATTGGCTAAAAACAAGAATAAGATAGAGGGTAAAGAAAAGACTTTTAAGCAGCGTCTGCAGGAATCTATGAAAGCAGCTACTGGCAAGAAGTTGAAATAAGCTCCAATTTAACTCTCTATCCTATGTATACCTATAAAATACACTTACGTCAAGAGGAAGAGGGAGGCTTTACGGGCATTGTGCCTACTTTACCTGGCTGTATTACGTATGGCAAGGATCTAGATGAAGCCATGGATATGGCTAAAGAAGCTATATAATTGTATATCGAAGAGTTGCAGTCAAGAGGCGAGGTTGTCCTGATGATAGAAACACATTAGAATATGCCTTAACCCTGGCTGCCGTATGAGTCTGGGCCATCATTATCTAATTAACGTTGCTAGGTACGCGATTAACTTAAAGCCTGGATGGCCCGCGGTCACTTTTTTCACTGCGAAGCCACGCAGTGGCTGTGGCAGTCCCTCGCCATGAGGTCATCGCGATCCCCGTAGGGGCGTGCCGATCCAGTATCATTCAAAATGAATCCAACATAGACGCAGACATACTCCCAAATATTAATACTATAGCTAAACACTTTAAATTAGGTGATTTGCAAGTATTGAATAAGGACCAGTATTAAATTTTTGCCTTAACCCAGTATTAAATTTTGCCTTAAATTTAAATAGTTTATACACACAATAAAAAGTGTTTAGCTATAGTTACCCAATTGGAATGGGGTCTCTGAATTAGGATGCCTTGTTTTTAGTTGGATTGAGAGAAACTATGCTAGCAGGAGCCAGCTGACCTTCGATTCGACTGACTCTGTCTCGTACAGCATCAATTTTTTCGCCTAGATTTTCAGTCAATCTTTTCTCTAAACTATTTATTTCGGCTTTTAGGTTATCTATTTTTCCATCTAACTTCTCAAATTTGCTGTTGAAATGATGCCACATGAATCCTACGAGTGTTACTATAGGACCTAGAATAGCTGCCACGATAGCTAGCATATCTTGAAGACTTATATGCATGGTAATTTATATTTTATAATAAAGTTAAGGTTTATTTTCAAGTTTGCAAAAGCGGGAACCACACTTTAATATCATTTTACCCAGTACTCGCTCGGCTGTGCCGAGCGAGTACTGTTGGAGTTAGAGACTAAATCTTGATCTTGTACGGATCTTACTTAGCCTAGCTAAGTAGCCTATTAGTCACTCGACAGTAGCCGATTGCCACAGGCACTTCGTACCTTCGCAATGACAGACTGTTTTTAAGGTTTATCTCTAACCTGCCTTTTAAACAAACCTAGTACCTTTGGCTATCTACCCCATGCCATCATTTCGTACATGTATGCGCTATACATAGGCGTGCATGCTTACTATATTTTGGATACATTTGTTTATTTTTCAAAAACTTATTTTTGAAAATATTCCTATGCTTGTGAGACAGCCTGCTGTTACCAAAGAAACATATCAGCCCTTGGTGTTACTAAGTAGTTTAGTACTATGGTTGAGCCTGATTTCTTGCGAGTGTCGGAATCCTGAACAAACCACCGGTCGATATGGAGGCTTAATCCAATAGATCCGCTGCGAAAGTAAATATGGCACAGAAAATATGCTTATTATAGCCTCTTATGGCCACTTTTTTCTACCTTAAAATCGTTTCGCAGAAGGTCTAATAAAGCGTAAAGAAGGCATTTGCTACGGCAGTACGGGTTCTTAGTGCTAACTGGATAGAGTTTAATCTAGAACTTCATGTCATGGAACTATATTACCCTATTAATATCTAGCAATTCTAAAAGCATTCATTTTATAGAAAAGTCAAAACGAACTGATGTATTTAAACGACCATCTGCGCAAATCAATCATCTTTGATATAGAATCTATCTACTTGTCTACAGGTATGCAAGGTATCCCAGCCTCAGTGGGAGCCTGAAAGTGCTGCTTACGGAGCTTGTCGTTTGGTATTGGGAAAGTATTCTATAGCTTTTCGTATAGCTAAAGCCACCCCCAAAAAAGCTGGATACTTTGTAACTATATGGAAGCGACTGTCACCAAAAGCTGCTATCGCGCCACTTGATATAGCCGATGAAATAGACTTTGTTGTAATCAGTGTATATGGTGGTACAAACCGCGGGCATTTTGTATTTAGTAAACAGCTTTTGGTGGCTCAAGGGGTTATGTCAGTCCATAGCCAAGGTGGTAAGCGTGCGTTTAGGGTCTATCCTCCTTGGTCAAAACCCTTAAGTAAAGCAGCAGCTAAGACTCAGCAGTGGCAACTTCCCTATTTCTTACCATTGGCTGAAGGAATGGTAGCCGACATATCCTTAGTGCATCATCTCCTTAATCTCTCTTAAAGCGTAGCCGTCCACAGGTATGAATCGCTTAAAAAGCAGCAAAAAAAAGTAAGCGTTCACACATATATATTCACCTAACAATCGCCTGAATAGCCATACAGGTTTTAAAGGAGCCGAACTTGGTATACCAAGATTTGCCTTCGGCGACCTACTTTTTGTCACCACACAAAAAGGTAGTTAAAGGAGTAAGCTCCTTTAACTTTTTATGATGATGGATTATCTTCTATCCCACAAGCCTGGACAACGATGAGCCCTCTGCCACGGATCTACGCCACTATGTGGCTCGCAATGACGGGCAGTGACGGGAGTTGCCACGGCCCTTACGGGGCTCGCAATGACGCAAGGCCACCCACTGCCTTAGTTCTCTTCCCCAAAGGAAGGCTACTCCTGGCACCATTGAGTGTAGGGAGTGAGCTCCCTACACCACTACGCCATTTTCCCAAAGGCGGATCTTTTGATTCCTACCATTTTATACATAGGCTTGAACGAGTATAAGAACACATGTTCAAACTTCGTGCACCATGCAACATACCATAAAAAGCTTATAAGCGACTAATCCACGACAGGTTGGTAGGATTAAAAATATGTCCCTTTTTTAGTATAATGTCACATTTTACTCCTATATTCAATAAATGAAAAAGAAAATAGCGTAGTAAATTTCTAAGTTATTTATTTAAATTAAACTGTGATTTATATAACTTGTATATTTGTATAAAAGTTGGTACGCGTAGTGTAGCTAAGTAGAGAATTGATCTTTAACATTAATAAAAACATAACATAGCTAGATATGGCAAAAAATTACTTTATTATAGTTGCTTTAATTCTTACAATTATTGGTGCTCTAAATTGGGGCCTTGTTGGTATGGCCAAGTTTGATTTGGTTGCTTATCTTTTTGGAGAGTTATCATACTTTGCTAGAGTTGTATATAGTTTGGTAGGACTTTCAGGTGTATATCTTCTTATTAGTATCAAAAAGCTTATAAGCTAGGATAAAACAGTAAGTAATGTACTCTTTTTAAGAGATACGCGATTTATTAGGTGATAGGGTGATAGGTAGGAATGCTTTGATTATGCTTACTAGTAAAAAGAAGTATAACTTACCATCACCCCCAAAACCTCCTGTGCCTCTTCTACTGAATGGATAGCTTGCACAATCAAGACAAGCTGGTCTTTCACTTCTTTTAATTGGCACTTCCTAGGGTTCAGTCGCACATAATTCAGCATAGCGTTGAATGCTTCCTGGAACGTGGCATTCTGTTGAGCTGCAGGTACATAACATCGCATCGTACCTTCCTTGAGCTTTACTTTTTGTAACCTGAGCTTCTTGGCTAACCATCTTAGTTTGACGGCTTTTATTAACTCCTGAACAGATGCAGGCAAAGGTCCAAATCGGTCTATTAGTGCTTGTTGAAATTTTTCCAATCCTTCCTCATTGGCTATATCGTCTAATTGAGTATATAGTCTGAGGCGTTCCGTATCATTGTTGACATAGGTACTGGGGATTAGTAATTCCAGATCCGTTTCCAGGGTGCATTCTAAATTCTCTAGTGAGTCCTTTTTAGCCAGCTCTTCTGCAAATAACTCTTTAAATTCAGTCTCTTTTAATTCTTGGACAGCTTCATCTAAGATTTTACAATAGGCTTCAAAGCCTATATCTGCAATGAATCCACTTTGTTCAGATCCTAACAAATTCCCAGCCCCTCGAATGTCCAGATCCCGCATTGCTACCTTAAATCCATCCCCCAGTTCGGTAAACTCCACCAAGGTACTAATCCTTTTACGTGCTTCCGTTGTCAGACTGGAATTAGGAGGAGCTATTAGATAACAAAAGGCCTTTTTGTTCGACCTACCTACGCGTCCCCGCATCTGGTGCAAGTCAGAAAGCCCAAACATGTGACTATCATTGATGAGGATAGTGTTGGCATTAGGAATATCCAAGCCCGACTCGATGATGTTGGTGGCAACCAAAATATCATATCCGCCTGCTATAAAAGTAAGGATTTTTTTCTCTAGCTGGTCACCACTCATCTGCCCATGTGCTACGCCAATACGGTACTCAGGGACCAGTTTGTGGATCATCTGAGCTACCTCCTCAATGTTGGCTACCCGGTTATGCACAAAAAACACCTGTCCACCCCTTTGCACCTCATAGTGAATAGCATCCTGAATGACCCGCTTATCAAAAGTATGTATGGAAGTCTGCACAGGCTGTCGGTTGGGTGGAGGCGTAGTAATAACACTTAGATCCCTAGCCCCCATCAGTGAAAAATGAAGCGTCCTAGGAATAGGAGTAGCCGTTAAGGTAAGCACATCTACATCCACCTTATACCCTTTGATATGTTCTTTGGCTTTTACTCCGAACTTTTGCTCCTCATCTATCACCAACAACCCCAGGTCTTTAAATTGAAAAGCTTTACTAAGGATAGTATGGGTACCAATGAGTATGTCAATTTCTCCGGAAGATACTGCTTGCTGAATTTCTTTAATCTGTTGCGCAGGCTTAAAACGGTTGATATACTGCACCTGGACAGGAAAATTAGCTAGCCTATCCTTGAAAGATTCATAATGTTGTAAAGCTAAAATGGTGGTAGGGACCAAGACCGCTACTTGTTTACGGTCTTGAACAGCTTTGAAAGCTGCTCGAATGGCTACCTCTGTCTTCCCAAAGCCCACGTCTCCACACACCAGCCTATCCATGGGGTGTGGAGCTTCCATATCCTTTTTAACAGCTCCTGTAGCAGTAGCCTGGTCGGGCGTGTCCTCGTATATAAAAGACGATTCTAGTTCAGCTTGCAAAAAAGTGTCGGGGCTAAAGGCAAAGCCAGGTGCATGCTTCCGCTTGCTATATAGCTGAATCAATTCCTTGGCCATCACTTGAACTTTCTGCTTGACTTTTTTCTTTTTTTGATCCCAAGCAGAGGTCCCTAGCTTACTCATCGTGGGGACTAACCCTTCTTTGCCTGCGTACTTAGAAATCTTATGCAAAGCATGTAGGCTGATATAAACTACATCATTGTCCTTGTATATCAGTCTTAATACTTCCTGTTGCCGATCATTGACAGTAACTTTGCTCAATCCCCCAAAACGGGCAATGCCATAATCGATATGCACTACATAGTCGCCTGGTTGTAAGCTGTTCAACTCTTTGAGCGTAATTGCTTGGCTCTTGGAATATTGCTGAGGTGACTTATATCGATAGTATCGACCAAATATCTGGTGATCTGTGTAGCAGGCTATGCCTGTTTGGGAGTCTATATAGCCTTGGCTGAGGCTCATAGATAGTTCTTGCAAATGCACAGCCCTATCTAACTCTAACTCTTCAAATATATGCCTGAGGCGTTCAAACTGGTCCGGTGTTTCACTTAACAAGATATTCTTCAAGCCAGCATTTTGGTTTTGGTATAGGCTGTCCGCCAATAAATTAAATTGCTGATTGAAATTAGGCTGTGGGACAGCTGAATAAACGATGGTTTCTTGTGTGACTAAGCTTGGTCGGAAGCTAAATTCTATACAGGAAAATTTTTGGGCGGCTGTTTTCCATGCTTCAGGATTTTCATAACTGAATACACTGCTAGCTCCAGCTGTTTCACTATCTGAATAAGCTGACGCTTGCATACCCGCATGGTGCTTTTCATATAGCTGTGTGATAGTGCTTACTACAACCTCATAATCCTTGTACCACAAGAGCGTATGTGGAGGTAAAAAGGTCAAAAAAGATTGATAGGGTTGTGTGGATGTACCTTGCTGGGGGGTAAATATAAGGGCCTTTTCTACCTTATTGATAGAAAGCTGACTAGCAGGATGAAAGGTACGTATAGTTTCCGCCTCCTTACCTGCCAATTCTACCCGATACGGAAGCTGACTGGCATATGAAAATATATCAATGATGCCTCCACGTATAGCAAACTGACCTGCTTCATAGACAAAATCTACTTTCTCAAATCCAGTATCAGCAAGCTTATTCATCAGGTCTACCAGAATGATTGTTTCTCCCAGTTTGATAGACCATGTATCGGTAGTTAAGGTGTGTAACCCCCATACTTGTGTAGCAATAGCCTCTGGATAAGTGACGATGAGTTGTGCCGAGCCAGGAGGTTGAGCAAGGAGCTGGAGCACTTCGTTCCTCATCATGTGTGCAGGGCTAGACAGGTCGATGGATTTGTTGTTTTGAATCTCCATAGCAGGGTATAGTCCTACTTGATCAGGCCCCAGCAAGTTTTGTAAATCCGTATAAAAATAAGCTGCTTCTTCTCTGTCCTGTAATATAAATACCTGTGTAAAATTTTCTAGTTGATGAAAACTACTACCCAATACAGCAGGTAAACTACCAGCTAATCCTTGTAGGTGAATACGTGTGTTGGATGAATGGGAAAATCTTTTTGCTAAGCGCTTGATCCAGTCATTGGCTGTATAAAGCGAAAGTAAGTTCGTTGCTTGCACGAGAAGGGGGTTAATTGTAATGCGCTAAATATAATGCCTGCCCCCTTGTAATCATTTAGAAGGGGGTTCCATGAAAGATATCAATCAAAATTAGTAACCACTAACGTCATCCCAGCCCACAATACTTAATTGGAAACGGAGACATGATAAGCTGGAACCCCGAAGGGCTCATCGTTGCCTACGCCTGTGTGCTGGAAGATAACCCCGAAGGGCTCATCACTGCGTGGGCTTGTAGGGATGTGGTGATAATCCAGATACGATAGTCTTATTTTATGCCCAATTAAAGGTTACTTATATTGAAGACGCTTATAGTTACCAAAATTAAAGCTTTTTAGGTAAAAGATGGCCATATATTTATGCTTGGTCGAATTCTTTATACTAGCGA
>CAZZEE010000033.1:0-9482 GCA_964652695.1 uncultured Cytophagales bacterium | reverse complement strand
AAGAGGCTATAATAGGCATATTTTCTGTGCCATATTTACTTTCGCAGCGGGTCTATTGAACCGACCATCACAAACTAAAGCTTCTATGCCTACCCACTGTGCTGGTTCGGTTTGCCTGGTACCCAGCGAATTTTTTAACGCTCTTTAATCAAGGCGGTTTGTAAAAAGATATTTTTTTGCAAGGTTTTTGTAAAAAAATGACATTTGCTTGCAATTTATTTGCACTTTTTTAAGCTTTTTTCGAGAAAAAATATGCGTTTTTACTACTATTTTTGGCGATTTTTAAAAGTTCTTAAGGATTAACTAATTGGCCACTTCAGACAAAAATTTAATACGCATGAGGCGAATGTCTTCTTCATTGTAGTCACCCGCAAATACCTTGTAGGCTTGTTTAATATTATCTTCTTTCGCTTGCATGAAGTAATTATAGATCTTTGTTTGCTCTTCTTTTTTTAAAATAGTGTCTATATAATAATTCAAATTGAGCTTCACCCCAGAGTAACAAATAGTTTCTATTTCGTCAAGTAATTCTTCCATGCTCTGTGATTTAAATATGGCAATTTCTTCTAAATTCGTTTTGCGATCTATTTGGTGGATAATATATACCTTATCCTTTGATCTACTAGCTTTAGACTTAACAACAATATCTGAAGAGGTGATGATATCATTATCTGTGACGTACGTTTTGATTGCTTCTATGAAAGGGGCTCCAAATTTGATAGCCTTGCTCATACTTAATCCTCCTATTTGAGCAAGTTCCTCTAGGGTCGTAGGCAATACAAGTGCTAGCTCTTCTAGCGAATTATCTTGTAATACTGTATAATCGGGTATCTCTTTTTCTTGTGCTACCTTTTCTCTGATCTTCTTGAGCAAATGGTACAAGTTTTCGTCATAACCTTTATTGGTGGCCATAGCTTGTTTACTTTTATGATTAGGTAAGGGTTCATATATTTTGTCCTTCACGAAAATAATTTCATATTCCTTTTTTAAAAAATCTTGACCTTTTTTTATTAGCTGCAATGCTTCGTTTTGACTAATGTCTTTGATTAGGAAATCATGTATAAGCGCTTGCCTGATTATCGATTTCCAGAAGCTTTCATTTTGCTGGCCCCCTTTCCCAAAAATAGGTAAACGATGGTGTTGGTGGCTTTCTACCCGAGATCCATTGACGCCTTGGATGACCTGAACTATATGTTCTATATCAGACCTTTGTTGTGTTTGTTCTACAGTCTGTAAGACTATTTGTAAATGTGCTGAAGCATCATAGGAGGTTGTGGGATGTTGACAGTTATCACAATAATTACAATGGTCGCCAAACGATTCTCCAAAGTAATATAACAATTGCTTTCGGCGGCAGGTCCCCAACATGATATAACCTTTCATTTCTTCCAACAGGACTTTAGCTTTTTCACGTTCTCCAACCATCTTACTCTTATTGAGTCGTTCTAGGCGGACAAAGTCTTCTGGGTTGTATAGCATGATACATATACTGGATAACCCATCTCTACCAGCTCTACCAGTTTCTTGGTAGTATGCTTCTAATGATTTAGGCATATCATAATGTATGACAAACCTTACGTCGGGTGTGTCGATACCCATGCCAAAAGCAATGGTTGCTACAATGACTTGATATTTTTTCTGTAAAAAATCTTCTTGATTTCTTACCCTCATATTCGCATCTAAGCCAGCATGATAGGCGGCAGCTTGAATACCATTAAGATTAAGCAATGCTGCTAGTTCGTCTACTTGCTTTCTACTTTGGCAGTATATAATGCCTGATTGCTGAGGCTGCTCTTTTACAAGCTTAATCAGCTGCTTATCGGCTTGTTGTTCTTTGAATCGAACTTCATAGTATAAGTTGGGTCTGTTGAAAGAGGATTGGAAGATAGTGGCATCTTTAATATCTAAGTTATTCAGAATATCAAGCTTGACGTGGGGGGTGGCAGTAGCAGTAAGTGCAATAATGGGAACATCGCCTAGTTGTTGGCTGGCAACCTGGCGTATGTTTCTATACTCAGGTCTGAAATCATGTCCCCAATCGGAAATGCAATGTACTTCATCTACAGCTATAAAGGATACTTTGACTTGCTTGAGGAAGGCCAGGTTATCTTCTTTGTTTAGCGTTTCTGGAGCTACATACAAAAGTTTGATATTCCCAGATAACACTTCTTGCTTAGTCTCGTTAATACTCTTTTGAGATAACGTGGAATTTAAGAGAGCAGCCTTAATACCACGTGCTTGAAGTTGATCTACTTGGTCCTTCATGAGGGCTATGAGCGGAGATATGATGATGGCTAACCCATCTCGCATGAGGGCAGGTAGCTGATAGCATAATGATTTACCAGCCCCTGTGGGCATGATTACAAATGTATTCTTTCCTTGTAAGAGATTGAGGATAATTGCTTCTTGGTTGTCTCTGAATTGGTCATAACCAAAAGAGTCTTTTAGATTTTTATATAAGTCTTTGATTAATTGTTTTGACATGCTGAAATTAGTGTGTTTGGTCTCAAATACAGCTTGGGAGCTCAAAATATAGTTGACCCTTTACTTTTAAATATACATTATTTAGGTTAAAAATTATTGCTTTTAGCTGGAAAAATACGATTACATGGAAGTAGTTCGTTGCCTGTAACTTTCATATAAAATGACAGCTGCTGCCACAGATACATTGAGCGAACGAATGGCCCCTACCATAGGGATTGTAGCTTGCTGATCCACGCTTTGAAGTAGCTGTGGTTGAATGCCTTGATCTTCGTCACCTAATAATAAAGCTGTAGGAAGGGTTAAGCTAGTTTGGTAGATAGATGTCGTAGTCTTTTCGTGACATGCTATGACTTGTAATCCGCTTGCTTGTAAATATTTGATGCTAGCTTGCAAGTTAGGTTCTCTACAAATAGGTAGGTGAGCTAGGGCACCAGCAGAAGTTTTCATAGCAGCCCCGCCCAGGGAAGCACTCTTTTGCATAGGCAGGACAAGGGCATGTGCACCTACACATACAGCTGTACGTATAATGGCACCTAGATTGCCAACATCTGTAACTCCATCTAGCATAACAATGAGTGGTAACTGACCTTGCTCATAAGTAGCTTGTATGATATGACTTAAGGTTACTAAAGGAACAGGA
Organism: uncultured Cytophagales bacterium; assembly: GCA_964652695.1. Classification (GTDB taxonomy): domain Bacteria; phylum Bacteroidota; class Bacteroidia; order Cytophagales; family Amoebophilaceae; genus Amoebophilus. The sequence continues at coordinate 6,358 of CAZZEE010000033.1, read as the reverse complement.
GACAGTAGCGCAACGATACCTTGGTGATGCTGGCTAGTCATCTTGCTGAGTTTTACACCCGGTACCCGACTATAAGGAATGCGATGCTGGTGAGCAGTATGAAGGATATGTTGATAGTCTGGTCCTTGAGCAGTTTTGTCTAGAAATATTTTGTCAATGGTTTTGCCTGCTAGAATAGCTTCTAAAACAGCTTTAGTCCCAAAAACTACATTTGATGTAGACATAGTAATACATAGTAATAATAAAAATAAACTTGATTCAGGAGATGTGCTACGAGCTAGGTTGAATACCCATTAAATATCTTGTTGAACAAGATAAACACGCTCACAACGCACGTATAAATGATTCATAAACGCGCAAGTTACTGAATTAATGATAATGTTACTATGATTTCTTAAGAAATGCTTTTTATCAACCAGCAAATACCTACCATCTTACAAAAAAAATGACTAAATTGCTCCCTTCATTGATACTATATATACTTAACCATGGCTACAGAATCATCCCAACATATTATACCCATCAATATCGTAGACGAGATGCGAACCGCATACATCGACTACTCGATGTCCGTTATTATCGCTAGGGCGTTACCAGATGTACGAGATGGATTAAAACCCGTACACCGGAGGGTGCTCTATGGTATGCATGAGCTAGGAATGGCATCCAATAAGCCCTTTAAAAAGTCAGCAAGAATTGTCGGAGAGGTACTAGGTAAATACCATCCCCACGGCGACGGTTCTGTATACGATGCCATGGTTAGGATGGCACAAGAGTGGTCCTTACGGTATCCTTTGGTGCAAGGACAGGGTAACTTCGGCTCTGTTGACGGTGATGAACCTGCGGCAATGCGTTATACCGAAGCTAGACTAGCCCGACCTGCAGAAGAAATGCTAGCTGACCTCAATAAAGAAACCGTCAACTTCCAAGCTAACTTCGACGACTCCCTAGAAGAGCCTACCGTATTGCCTGCTAAACTTCCTAATCTGCTGATCAACGGCAGTTCAGGAATTGCAGTAGGTATGGCCACGAATATGCCTCCTCACAACCTTACAGAGGTCATCAACGGCATCATGGCCTATATCGACGATAATGAGATAACCATAGAAGACCTCATGCAGCACATTCCAGGACCAGACTTTCCTACCAGTGGCATCATCTATGGAACCCAAGGTATTCGGGAAGCTTATCAGACAGGAAGAGGAAGGGTCTTGATGCGGGCTAAAGCCACTATTGAAACATCACCCAATGGTAAAGAGCAAATCGTCATTACCGAAATCCCCTACATGGTCAATAAAGCTTTACTCATAGAAAAGACAGCCCAGCTGGTTAATGAGAAGAAGATAGAAGGCATCTCTGACATCCGCGATGAATCCGATAAAGATGGGCTACGCATCGTATACGATTTGAAAAAAGATGCCATCGGGCAAGTTGTGTTGAATAACTTATATAAGAATACTTCATTACAATTCTCCTTTGGCGTTAATAACGTTGCCCTGGTAGCTGGCAAACCAAAGACTTTAAACCTCAAGGAGCTTATCCAGCACTTTGTAGCCCATCGGCATGAGGTCTTATTAAAGAGGACCCAGTATGACCTCACCCAAGCCCAAAAGCGATTACATATTCTCGACGGTTACCTCATTGCTCTGGATAACCTAGATGCAGTCATTGCCCTCATACGTGCTTCACAGGATGCAGAAACCGCCAAACAAGGGCTTATAAAAAACTTCCAGCTCAGTGAAGCACAGGCTAAAGCTATTCTAGAGCTGCGCCTACAACGCTTAACGGGCATGGAGCGGGAGAAGATATTAAAAGAGCATCATGACATTAGCCAACTGATAGCACAGCTACAAGCTATTCTTAGCGATAAGGAGTTGCAGATGAAACTGATCAAAGAGGAACTAACAGACCTCCAAGGACGCTATGGCGATGCCAGAAGGACCGTCATAGAACAAGCTACCGAAGACATTACCTTAGAAGACATGATTGCAGAAGAGGAGATGGTCATCACCATCTCCCAGCAAGGATATATCAAAAGGACTTCCCTATCTGAATATAGGGTACAAAACCGAGGAGGGGTAGGAGCCCGCAGTACGGGTACCAAAGAAGATGACATCATCACCCATCTATTTGTAGCCTCTACCCACGAGTATTTACTCATCTTTACCACCCAGGGAGAAGTCTTTTGGAAGAAAGTATATACCCTGCCCGAAGGTAGTAAAACATCCAAAGGGAGAGCCATTCAAAACCTCATTCCCATTGCTCCTGGAGACCAAGTACAAAGCGTTATCAAAGTAAGAAATCTGCAAGATACAGCCTATGTAGAAAGCCGCTATATCCTCATGTGCACTGTGAAAGGGGTTATCAAAAAGACACCTTTGAATGCCTATGTCAACCCACGGACCAAGGGTATCCATGCGATCAAGATCAATGAAGGAGATCAGCTGCTATCCGTCAAGCTCACCAAAGGCGATAACCACGTGATCATTGGTTTGCGTTCAGGAAGAGCCATTCATTTCCATGAACGCGATGTGCGCTCCATGGGCAGGGTAGCCACAGGCGTAAGAGGTGTTACTTTAGCAGGACCAGAAGACCGTGTTGTAGGCATGGTAACAGTATATAAACCAGAAGTAGACTTATTGGTAGTAGCTGAAAAAGGTGTGGGTAAACGATCTTCCGTTGCTGATTATCGCATCACCAAACGAGGAGGTAAAGGTGTCAAAACCCTCAACATTACTAATAAAACAGGATTCCTCGCTGCTATAGAGGCAGTAACAGATGAAGATGAATTGCTCATCATCAATAATTCGGGTGTAGCCATCCGCATTTCAGTCAATTCCCTGCGCGTGATGGGTAGAAATACACAAGGCGTGCGGCTTATTAGGCTGAACGAAGGAGATAGCATCACCTCCATTGCTAAGGTGACGGATAGTTTGTAAGTAATGTGGTTGGTTGTTGGGAGAGGATTTATTGCTGATCTAACCGGGCAACAGCTCCGTCATTGCAAGGAAGTGTAATGACCGAAGCAACCCAGTACAAAGAAAAGAAGAGAGAATATATGATGAGTAGCCGTGATTTGTAAATTTACCTTGTGAGCCTTGCTGGGATGTAAATAGCTCAGTTACAACGTTACCATATAGATAAAATGCTATCGGTATGAACAAGCAACCTGCAGCCTATATCAGGGCAACCCAAAGGAACGGTATGGCTCTATACAGGTATTACTTCTAATCTTGTACAAAGAGTGTGGAGCACCTCACTGAAGCCATGAATTCACAATCGATGTATTTATATGATCAAATTCGACAGTAATTCTCACTCCCTGGGTTGCTTCACTACTGCCGCTGCGCGTCATTGCGAGCCACATAGTGGCTCGCAATCACAGATCCCTGGCAGTTGCAATGATAGCGTTAAGTATTATATGACAATAATGTGAATTTGAATAAAACAATCTTGCCTTTACCTTGAAAAGTTCCTTTACTTAAAAATTTTGATCATGATAACAAAAAACCTTACCTACAAGCGCCTCGTCCTAGCTATCATAGTATCAGCCCTATTCACCCCCATTTCCTTGGCTTTACCTGCCGGCATCAAAACAGCCCTCCAAGCATTTGACCAAGGGGAATTGGAAAAAGCACAAACAATTATCGATGAAGTAGTGACAGATGTCAAGTACCAAAAGCAGGCAAATAGTTGGTATTATCGAGGAGTGATCTATGACCAGCTGATGCGTAGCTATATCGCCTCAGATGCTGCTGCTGCCTACCGAGAGGAGGCCCTACAGTCCTATCAAAAAACACTTATGCTGAGCAAGCATGATTCTCAATATCATAGTTTTGCACAGATCAATTTACAAGCCCTATGGACGTATTATATCAATCGCGGTATGCAATACTATAAAATGGAAGCTTTTGAAGAAGCTTTAGAACAACTGGGCATAGCCCGCCAAATAGATCCACAAGCTCCATTAACCATCCTTTATACAGCCATTATTGACCAGCAAGCGGAGCAATATGAGCAAGCTTGGCGTGGCTATGAACAGTACCAAGCGTTAGGCTATCAAGATGTAGCTGTGTATCGGGCGTTGGCTAACCTGGCTATTCACCATTTAAAAGATCATAGTAAAGCACAAACTATTTTGCAGGCAGCCCTACAACAATACCCCTGGGATGTTAGCCTATTAGAAGAATATTATGAGCTACTATCTACCCATCATCAGCTAGAAGACAAACAGTCTCAGCTTCAGTCCCAGCTCCTTGCAACACCTCGCCAACCAGTACACTATTACCAATTAGCCTATTTGTATGACAAGACGAACCAATATGAGCAAGCCCTTGAATGCTATCAAAAAGCACTAGCCTTAGCTCCCCGTCAGTTAGAGATTATCGTACAATTGGCAATTTTGCACTACCATCAGGGTGCACGCGCTTTAAGTAATAGTATAGAGTTGCCGGAAGAAGAATTTCAACAAACGGGACAAGCAGGCATAGAACAGGCCAACCAGGATCTGCAACAGTCCGTTATTTACTGGGAGAAAGCTCGTCGGTTAAGTCCTAAAAACTTATATATCCTTCAGCAGCTGCGCATGCTATATAAACGGTTGAATAATGCAAAGAAAGCCGAAGCTATAACCCAGCAAATGAAAAGGCTGAAAGGAGGTAGTCAGCTTATTGAGGCGCAGTAAGTCTGTTTTGTAACCAGCTGTTATGCACAACATCAGCAAGATATTTGGAAATGATAGCTATTTGTGATTAACTTTAAAAGAATGTAAATTTCCAATAAAGTTTCCAATAAAGCATCAGTGGATGCAAGCAGCAGGGCCGATAAATTTGTATAATTTTATAACTAGCTATAAAGCATATGTCGATTAGTAAAAAAGTATTCTATCGTTCTTCCCATTCATATCTATTGATTATTAAATTGGTTGTGATGCTGCTAGGCATTGCGGGCTGTGATAAATGTGCTACAAGTCTAGGTGACCAACCAGCAACAGAGCTTGACGTTACACTCACTCTTGAAAAACGGACAGCAGTATTGACAATTTCCACAACAGGTGGTAACAATGAGGTAGCCAAGTTTACGGATTTTGATATAGAGCTGAAAATGGAGGCAAAAGGTAAGAATAACAATATAGGGACTAGTTTGGTAAAGTATATAGGATATGATCCTTCTACAAAGCAAGCGAGTGATAAAAAGGTTACACTTAATACTGGTAAACCTATATATATTTCTAAACGGGCGTCATTATATGAATTTTTCAAAGGAGGTAGTGATGGATCTTTTGAATATAAACAAAATACGGGAAATCATCTGAATTTTGAAATTACTCCAGATATGTCGAGTGAGATTGAGAGTATAACTATTATGGTGACTGTATTTGGTAATATGGCTGGTGCGTCAGGTAAGAAATGGCAGAAGGATCTAACTACTACGTGGCAAAGATCACCCTCCTATGACTTTAAAATTATAGGCCTGGATAAAGATGGGCTTATACAGAATAAGACATGTACCTTGCAGGTTACAAGTAAGAATTCACAACTTCCCATTACTGTAGATGATTTGTATGATTTAGAAGTGGAGGTTACACAAGATCACAACGCTCCTACAGATCCTCATTTGAATGAAGGGGAAGACAAAGCAGGAAAAAAAATAATCAATTTCTACAGCCATGAGCTAAAAGATGGTAAAATAACCAAGCAGCTTACTGTTAATGCAGGGGCTGGGGAAAAGGAGACCACGTTTACTTTTGCTTTTTATGCTGGTGATGAAGAAAATGGAAATGAAGCAGATGCTGTTGCAATAGCCAAGTATCAGCCTGTGGTGATGCCATATATCTTACTGATAACTAATAATAAGTTAATAGGTCCTAGTGATAAGAATTTTGACATTAGCATCCAAGATGCAGGAGGTCAGGACTTAAAGCTAGACGAATTACAAAAACTGAAACTAAAAGTACATCGTAAGGTAGGCCAAGCTGCTAAGATAGACATTGATGCAGGAGGTGGGGAAAATTTCGAATTTGAGTTGAAAGGTGGAAATGTCTTAACGCTGACTGGTGATAACAAAACTGCTACTAAAACGTTAACGCTGAACACAAGTGATGATCTTCAAGCAGCGTTTGAGTGTGGTTTAGTAGATAGCGAAGGAAAAGTTGTAGCTAACGAACAACGATATATACAATGGGAGATAGGGATAGAAGCGATTATAGATTATGATAATCCTAAAAAAGAATTTAAATGTGAATTGGAAAATAAAACAAATCAACCAATAAACCAGTTAAATTTAGCATGGCAAGGGTTAGAAGGTACTACTCTTAAGGTTGCAGGAAGCGCAGCTGGTAACAAAATGATTGATATAC